>JAYUHQ010000323.1:0-3479 GCA_043766895.1 Aestuariivirga sp. | reverse complement strand
ATATCTTTTATCGATGCTTCAAATCCTTTGAAGTTGTTGGTTTATTATAAAGATTTTGCTACGGTGGTTGTACTGGACAGGCTACTCAATGTTCGCACAACCATCGACCTTAGAAAGCAGGACATCTTCCAGGTGCAGGCAATTACCAGCAGTTACGATGGAGCCATTTGGTTGTTTGATGAGCAAAACAGTAAAATTAAAAAGATTGATGACCATGGTAAAGTCGTTATGGAATCAAGTGACTTCAGAATGATCTTTGATGAGGCACCACAACCACAACAACTATTTGACCGCGACGGACAATTATACCTCTACGATTCTACAAAAGGAATTTTTGTTTTCGATTATTATGGAGCATATAAAAACAAGTACTCTTTTAAAGATTTCAGTGATCTTCAAATCATAGATAAAAACACTATAACCGCACGTAACAGCAAGTACCTGGTTTTATACAAACCGCTCACTTTGCAAATGGATTATTACATTTTTAGCCAGGCACAAAATAAATTTGCCGTTACCAGGTTTACGGGTAACCGCCTGTACGTATTAACCAGTAATGGCGACATTGAAATTTTTCATACTCCCTAACTTTTGTATACAACACCAAAATAATTTTAAGTATGTATAATTTTCTGCAAGGAAAATTTCTTGACAATACCTTCCAAAGCTACCTGTTAGTTTTAGCCATTGCATTTCGCCTTCGATGGTGACAACATTGGCCACCAACCTTCCGGCCGGGCGCAAATGTTCCCATGCGGCTTCAAACACGCCTTCAATACCAACGCCACCACCAATAAACACTGCATGCGGGGCCAGTTGGTTCTGCAACGTTTCTGGCACCTTGCCTGCAATCACATTCAAGCGCGGCGTACCCAACGCATCCATGTTCTGGCCAATCATGCTCAGGCGTTCTGCGTTGTGTTCAAAAGCAATGGCCATGCAACCGCGGGTGCCGCGCATCCATTCAATGGAAACAGACCCACACCCTGCGCCAATATCCCACAACAGCTGATCTGGCGCTGGAGAAAGTGCTGCAAGCGTTGCTGCGCGAACCTCGCGCTTGGTCAATTGACCGTCATGAATAAACGCCTCATCAGGAAGGCCAGCTTGCCGTGAATAGATTTTCGCACCAGGGCTAGCAATACAATGAATGCACACGGTGTTCAGTGATGAATACTCAGCAGACGGAAGATAAAGCGAAACTTTCTCACTTTCACCGCCCAGATTTTCCAACACTGTGAGTTGGCTTTGGCCAAAGCCCCGGGCTTGCAAGCGGCTGGCTATTTCTGGAATGGTAGAGGCATCAGCTGTCAGCACGATCAATTTTGCATCGGGCTGGATAAAAGTTTCCAAATTTGCCGCTGGTCGCCCATGCAGTGTCAGCGTGTCACAATCTGGCAAGCTCCACCCCATGCGAGAAGCGGCAAGCGAAAAGGCTGAGATATGAGGAATGATCGTCATTTCCTCAAATGGTATAAACGTCATCATTTTGCGGGCCACGCCATAGTTCAGCGGATCTCCCGTGGCGATCACCACGGTGTTGCGGCCAGCAAAGGCCTTTATTTGCTCGATAACCGCTGAAAATGGCTGTGGCCATTCGTGTTGTTCGGCCTTCAGCTTTGGCAAAAATTTTAAAACCCGCGTTGAGCCAACGATAACGTCAGCAGTTTTCAAAGCCAGTCGTGCCCGATTGGAAAGGCCTTCCCAACCATCTTCGCCCATGCCGACAATCGAGATCCATTTGTTCATTGTGTATCACTCGTTAAAGCATTGATCACTGATGATGCCATGGCGCTTCCGCCCTTGCGACCTTTGATCGTTGCAAAGGGAATGCCGCGATTGTTTAAGATGAGCGCGGCCTTGCTTTCGGCTGCACCCACAAAGCCAACAGGCATGGCAACAATGCAGGCAGGTCTATCAACGCCAGAATCAATCATTTCCAGCAAAGCAAACAATGCAGTTGGCGCATTGCCAATCACCACAATTGCGCCGCCCAGCTTGTCTTTCCACAATTCAGTGGCAGCAGCAGTGCGCGTGATGGATTTGGCAATACCAATATCTCTTGCTCGTGGATCATTCAGTGTACAGATGATTTCAACACCGCTCGGCAATTGGCGCGCGATAATGCCATGACGCACCATTTCAACATCCACAAAAATGCAACATCCTTTGGCCAATGCCTTGGCTGCTGCCGTAGCAAAATTATCCGAGATCACAAGATCAGCTACAATTTCAGGCATGCCGCAAGAATGGATTATGCGAACCGCAATATTTTGCGCGTCTTCCGGCACAGCGGAAAGATTAGCCTCTTCGCGAATAATGGCAAAAGATTTTGCATAAATTGCTGCTGGGTCTTTAAGATAGTTCACTTCTTTTCCATGCTCTTGGGCCCAAGCGGGTGATTGGCATGAGGATAAGTTGCATGTGTGTGGCCGTCGTCGTGGCTGTGGGTGTGGTCATGCTCATGCCTATGTGGTTTTGAAACCAGTTTGAACGGCCCATCTTGGCATAAGCCCGTGCAATTACCCTGCGCATCACAGTGCAAACATTCCTTGGCGCTCATGCCTTCCACATGGTGATGGTGGCTTTCTTGCACGGCACCCACTTCGGCTTCAAAGCCCAAAACCGCTGTTCGATATTTGCACATTTGGCAATTCATGGCGATGTCGCCCGTGATGATCTGTTCAATGCGCTCAACAAAAGTTTCAACCACAGCGGGGTGGTCGTTCAAATATGGCGCTTTCAGAAACTCAACATTCGGGTGGTTTGCAGCCACGGCATCTGTTGCCATATAAATGCGTTGCACCAAAACGCCCGTGAATAGAAAATAAGGAAACACAATAATGCGCTTGAAGCCCAGTTTGGTCACATGCTCCAACGCTGGTTCAACCAACGGAAATGTCACTCCCGAATACGCCACTTCACCCCAGCCAAAGCCAAAGCCTTCCCACAAAATGCGCATCACTTTGGCAACGTTGGAATTGGCATCGGGATCAGAAGCGCCGCGGCCGACCACCAACAACAGCGTGTCATGCTTTTCAACATGTGTTGGTGCTGCATCAATAGCTTCTTGAATGCGATCCCCCGCAGCACGCATCATTTTGGGGTCTATGCCCAGTTCTTTGCCATAATCAATGCGCACGTTGTTTTGGGCAGCATAGGCATTGAGAACCGATGGAATATCATTTTTGGCGTGGCCCGCCGCAAACAACATGCCGGGCACAGCTAGAACACGGGTGACGCCTTTTTCTTTCAGAATATCGAGGCCGGTGCGGATGATCGGCGTGGCAAATTCCAGATAACCAAATTCAACCGGGTAATGAGGCAAGCGCTTTTTCAGGTGTTCGGAAAGATTGGCAAATTCTGTCACTGCCTTGCGATTGCGGCTGCCATGGCCACAAAGCATCACGCCGAGTTTTTCAGTCATGTTAACGCCTTCCAAGTTTGCGCGTTGCCGAAATGGGCATTGGAAGGCAGCT
>JAYUHQ010000322.1:0-3482 GCA_043766895.1 Aestuariivirga sp. | reverse complement strand
GGTGGAGCCAGGCGGGATCGAACCGCCGACCTCTTGCATGCCATGCAAGCGCTCTCCCAGCTGAGCTATGACCCCACGCTGCCTTTTGGGCAGAAATTGGTATTGGGAAATTGGGCCTTAAACATAAGGCCCAATCTGATCAAGCGATTTCTTATTGTTCTTCTTCTTCTTCTTTTCCGCCGCCTTCGACGAGATCATCCATATTGCCTTCGTCTTCTTCTTCGACAAGGAATGTATCATCTTCATCATCTGCCGGATCAGCAGCATCTTCGCCCAAATCAACATCTTCGATGCCGGCGGTTTCGTCATCAGCTTTTTCTTCGGCTTCAACATCCGACAAGCTGACCAATTCCACTTCGCCTGCTTCTTGATCTTCACCATCGTCCATCGTGCGCGGTTTTGGCGCTGCTTGCGCAACCATGCCTGGCAATTCAGTTTTGGATGGCAAAATCGACATGGCCACAAAGCTTGTTGAGCATTTGGGGCAAGTGATTGGATCTTTCAAAAGATCATAAAAACGTGTGGCGCAATTTGGGCAGGTGCGCTTTGTTCCAAGCTCAGGTTTTACCACTTGAGATGTCCTTTCAAGGTCGAAATATGAATGAAGGCGGGCTCATGCCATGCCTTGAGCCGAATGTCAAAACTTCAATCATGGTGGTGACAGATGCAATTTGGAGGTGTAACCAAGCGCCATCATGACACATGCCAAACCAACCCCACTCTCATCATCCCATGCCACTGGCTTAAAAGGCCAAATTAAAGTGCCGGGCGACAAATCAATGTCGCACCGTTCTTTGATGTTTGGCGCTATTGCTATGGGCCAAAGCCGCATTTCTGGCCTGCTGGAAGCCGAAGACGTGGTCAATACCGCCAAAGCAATGATTGCTTTGGGGGCCAAAGCCGAAAAACAAACCAACGGTGACTGGTTGGTTGAAGGCGTTGGCATTGGTGGTTTAAAATCACCAATGGGGGAACTCGATTTTGGCAATTCCGGAACCGGCGTCAGATTGGCCATGGGACTTATGGCCTCGACACCCATAACGGCGCGTTGTGTGGGAGATGCTTCTTTGTCAAAACGCCCAATGGGCCGGGTGACTACGCCTTTACAAAAATTTGGCGCAACATTTGACACCGCCGAAGGTGGCCGGTTGCCGCTGACACTGCACGGCGCGCCCAATGCCAAACCGGTGACTTACACTTTGCCCATGGCTTCAGCACAGGTGAAATCTGCCGTGCTTTTGGCAGGCATTAACACCAAGGGCACGACCAAGGTGATAGAACCCGTGGCCACGCGTGATCACACAGAACGCATGTTGAAAGCCTTTGGGGCCAAGCTTGATGTGACACTGGTTGATGGTGCGCGCCATATTTCGATTGAAGGCGGGCATGAACTTCAAGGCCAAGTGATCGATATTCCCGGCGATCCATCTTCAGCTGCATTTCCCATGGTGGCAGCTTTAATCACACCCGGGTCCAACATCGTGATTGAAAATATTATGCTGAACCCAACGCGCACCGGGCTGATAGATACGCTGATTGAAATGGGTGGAGACATTGAGATTAAAAACCGCCGTGTGGCTGGCGGTGAAGATGTGGGTGATTTGCATGTGAAATATTCAAAACTCAACGGCATCACCGTTCCGGCTTCACGCGCTCCATCAATGATTGATGAATATCCAATTTTGTCAGTGGCGGCCAGTTTTGCTGATGGCATTACCCGGATGCAGGGTTTGGAAGAACTGCGGGTGAAAGAAAGTGATCGCTTGGCAGCTGTAGAAGCAGGACTTCGCGCCAATGGGGTAAAAACTGCCTCGGGTAAGGATTGGTTGGAAGTTTCAGGCGGTGGTGCCCGAGGCGGCGGCATGGTTATAACCCATATGGATCACCGCATTGCCATGTCTTTCTTGGTGATGGGCTTGGCTTCCGCCCAATCAACCCATATTGACGATGGCGCTTTTATTGCCACCAGCTTTCCCGGGTTCACCGATCTGCTCAACGGAATGGGTGCCAAGATCGCACCCGGACGACATTAAGTGATCATCGCCATCGATGGCCCTTCTGCTTCGGGTAAAGGCACGATTGGGCGATTGCTGGCGGCAAAGCTTGGCTTACATTATCTCGACACGGGCAGCCTTTACCGCATGGTTGGCTTTCAGGTGATGAGCCAAAACATTGACCCTATGGATGAGCGAGCTTGCGCACAAATTGCACAGGCGCTTGATGTGACGGCATTTAGCGACGCTGATTTGCGGGGCGAAAAAGTTGGTGGCTTTGCATCGCAAGTTGCGGCTTTGCCAAAAGTGCGCGCGGCCTTGTTAAAATTTCAACGCGATTTTGCTTCACAAAAGCCGGGCGCCGTTTTGGATGGCCGCGACATTGGCACAGTGATTTGCCCTGATGCAGACTATAAATTTTTCATTACTGCTTCGGTTGATGCCCGCTCGCGGCGCCGCCAACTGGAAAGCACGGATGCAAATTTCGCAGCCATCAAAGCCGAAATTGAGCAGCGTGACGCAAGAGACGCCAGCCGCAGCGTGGCACCCTTGAAACCTGCGGCAGATGCCGTGCAAATTGATACAAGTGCCATGACAGTTGACGAGGCGCTGGCGCATGTCTTCACCATCATCAGGCCAGAAGCCTAGGGGCGCAAAGGTTTAATCTTGCCCCCCTTGCCGCACCTGTCTTTTTGGCTTATGGGCATCGTCATCTTGAGGTCGGGATAACACCCGGATTAAACCGGGGTGCTGAATTAAGCGCCCCAATTGTTTTAAGCGCTTTGTTTTGGATAACCTCTGTTCGAACAGTTCTGCGCTTGGAATGCTCTAACCCGCTGCTTTTTGCAGCCTTCTTGGGTTTTGTGTGGCTGCGGCCCCTTCTCAAGATGTTTGAAGGAAATACTTATGGCAAAATCTGCCGTTTCGATGACCCCCACACTTTCTGATTTTGAATCCCTCCTCGAGGAATCATACCTCGACCGCCCCGTTGCCGAAGGCAGCGTTGTTAAGGGCAAAGTTCTCGCGATTGAAAACGATCTGGTAATCGTTGACGTTGGCCTGAAAACTGAAGGCCGCATTCCGCTGAAGGACTTTGATGTTCCCGGCAAACCCGCTGACTTGAAAGTGGGCAGCATTGTTGAAGTTTATCTTGAGCGCATTGAAAACGCCTTGGGCGAAGCTGTTCTCAGCCGTGAAAAAGCCAAGCGCGAAGAAGCATGGACACGCCTTGAAGAAATGACCGGCAAGAATGAGCGCGTTGATGGCGTGATCTTCGGTCGCGTTAAGGGCGGCTTCACAGTTGATCTGGGCGGCGCTGTTGCGTTCTTGCCAGGCAGCCAAGTTGACGTTCGCCCCATTCGTGATGTGGGCCCATTGATGCATGTGTCACAACCCTTTGTGATTTTGAAAATGGATCGTCGTCGTGGCAACATCGTTGTTTCACGCCGTGCGATTATGGAAGAAACGCGCGCCGAACAACGTTCTGAA
>JAYUHQ010000321.1:0-1205 GCA_043766895.1 Aestuariivirga sp. | reverse complement strand
CCTTCTCGCGAAAGCATCAATGAAAGATCGGTTGCACCGGTTAGATCGTCAGCAATGCAACCCAGAAACATTTCGTTGGCCTCATTTTTGAAAGCGATTATTTTGGAAATTCAGTAAATTTGGTTTTGTAAGCTTCATGCCACCGCGACAAGGGCGGACGATTTTGAATAATATCTTCTGCTGCCCATCTTATCCGCTTTTCATCGAGTGTGCGGGGCACATCATTATCAGGACAAAGAATATAGAAATCTCCAGCATCAATTGATGTGATCATGAAATTGATTGTTTCTTCAGGTGTCCACGCACCGCTTGGTTTTTCGGTGCGGCCATTGGCAGTAAGCGGTGTAAAAACAAAGCCGGGAATAAGCAAATGGGCACTTAATACGTTGCCGAACTTGTTGCGCAATTCGTGCTGCAAAGCTTCTGTAAAAACTTTTACACCCGCCTTGGCCAAGTTATAGGCGGGGTCACCTGGCGGTGTGGTAATGCCCTGCTTGGAACCTGTATTGATGATGAAACCAGGAATTCCATGAGCAGCCATGGCTGGTGTAAATGTTTGCACGCCGTGAACAACACCCATCAAGTTCACATCAATTATTCTTTGCCAATTCTGGCTGTTTAGAACCGAACTTCCAGGCTGGATACCAGCATTGTTCATCAACACAGTGACTTGGCCCAGTTTCTCTTTTATTGTGCGCTCAAGTTCTTGAACTTCGCCAACTTTGCTTACATCGCAGGCAAATGCACAGACTGTGTTTCGCCCTGCAGATGAAGAAGATTCTACGGATTTCAGCGCCTCTTCCAACTCGGGGCGGGGAAGATCAACCAGCGCGATTTTAAACCCCAAAGCCGCAAAACGATGAGCTGCGGCAAGGCCAATGCCAGAGCCTGCTCCAGTTATAACGGCCACTCCATCCTTTGCAACGTCTGAAAGCTTGAACAAGATTATATTCTGCCTATTTCTTTTTCAGTTCAACATTGTTCAGGCGGGCGATATGATCTGTCAACATTGGCACATAGTCTTCAGAGCCGTGTGTGGCAGCCACCGCAAATGTGTTCTTTGTAGCGTTGCCCATCATATTCACCAGTCCTGCGGCATCCGCCATCGATTCAAGATAGCGCAAATCTTTGAAGGCATTGGCGATCGAAAATTTATGAGCGTCGCGGTTGCCGTCAAGCGTCCATTGCATGAAAGTTTGATAAAA
>JAYUHQ010000320.1:0-3491 GCA_043766895.1 Aestuariivirga sp. | reverse complement strand
GCAGGCAATGCTTGATCACCCCGCAAATGCTTGGCCAAAAGCTTTGAGGTTTTTTCGCCAATGCCTTTTACACCGCTTAAATCGGCAAACAGGGGGTTAAGAACAAGTGGTCGCATGGTCATAAGTTTCTCAGGCAAATGGTTGCAGCGCAAGTGTTGCGCGTTTAGAAGCCCAGCCCATGATCGACAAGCTTGAAAATATTCGCAAACGATTGCTGTGGCGGGCCACGCATCGCGGCATCAAAGAAATGGATTTGGTTGTGGGGGGCTTTGCGCAAGAGCAATTGCCCCATATGGACGCCAAGGCCTTGCTGCATTTTGCTGATATTTTAGAAATTCCTGATCAAGATCTGCTGGCGTGGATGACACGCCAAGAAGTCATGCCCGAAAGCCGCAAAAGCCCGATGCTGGAAGCCATGTTGGCTTATCGCCCGAGGTTAGCGCGATGACATTGCCTAGCAGTTTGGTCGAACGTTTAAAATTGCCGGGCCGCGTTCTGCTTTCAGGCTTGCTGGAAGGCCAAGACGCCATGGTTTTGCCACAGCTTGTGGCAGAGGCAGGCAAACGCGGGTTTGTTTATGTGTGCCGCGATGACCAACATTTGGCTGGGTTTGAAGAACAGCTTTCATATTTTGGACCAGAGCTTGAGATGTTGCGTTATCCGGCGTGGGATTGCTTGCCTTATGACCGGGTTTCACCTTCGGCTGATATTCTGGCGCGCAGGCTTTCCACCCTTGCGCGTTTGAACGAAGGCATGACGAAACCATTTTTGGTTTTGACTACTGTGAACGCGGTTTTACAGCGCGTTGTGCCCAAAACATTGGTGGCTCAAGGCATGTTCAACGCCAAACCGGGCATGCGCATTTCAGGCGAGGCCATCCAAACCTTTATGATCGACAATGGTTATTCGCGCGTGGGCACGGTTGTGGACTCAGGTGAATTTGCGGTGCGTGGCGGGCTCATCGATATTTATCCATCAGGGTTTGATAACCCTGTGCGGCTTGATTTTTTTGGCGACACACTCGAATCCATCCGCAGTTTTGATGCGCAATCACAACGCACATTGGTGCAGTTGAAAGAGCTGCGCCTAAACCCCGCCAATGAAGTGTTGTTGGCCAAGCCCGCTTTGGCACAATTTCGCACGGCCTATGCCGCAGCCTTTGGCGGCATGGATTTGAATGACCCCCTTTATGAAAGCATCACCAATGGGCGGCGCTATCAGGGCATGGAACATTGGTTGCCGTTGTTTCAGCCTAACTTGGGCACGTTTTTTGACTATGTTCCAGAAGCCGTGTGGTGCCTTGCCAACGAGGTTACGGCCTCCATGCAGGCGCGGCATGAGCAGATTGAAGAATATTATGATGCGCGCAAAGAAGCGCTGCACAAGCAAAGCTTTGGTGCCGCCCCCTATAAGCCATTGCCGCCAGACAGGCTTTATATTTTGTCGGCCGAATGGATTGAACTTTGTGCAGACCGAACGGTGGTTGAACAATCACCATTTGAAAGCCCATCCAGCAGCGCTGTTTCATTTGAAGGCCGCCAAGGGCGCAGCTTTGCAGCAGAGCGCGCCTTAGGGCAGGGGCAGATTTATGATGCGGTTCGTCTGCACACGGAAGACTTGCGCAAGGCTGGCACACGCACCTTAATTGCCTGTTGGAGCGAAGGTTCGGCTGATCGATTGGCCAGCATTTTGCGTGACCATGAATTGGCACCTTTGGTGACGTTGAAAACATGGGCCGAAGCTTCCAAGCTTGAGGTGGGTATTGCTGGTGTCATTGTTTTGGCGCTGGAACATGGTTTTGAAGCGCCGAATTTGGCGATTATTTCTGAACAAGATATTTTGGGTGACAGGCTTGTGCGCCGCGCCCGCAAAGTCAAAAAGGCCGCGGATTTCTTATCCGAATTATCGGCCTTGGCACCGGGCGATTTAATGGTGCATGTAGACCACGGCATAGGCCGCTTTGAGGGCCTCAAGACCATCGACGTTCAAGGTGCGCCGCACGACTGTTTGTTGCTGATATATGCTGACAACACGCGGCTGTTTTTGCCAGTTGAAAATCTTGAGCTTCTGTCGCGCTATGGATCCGAAACCGAAGGCGTGCAACTTGATAAGTTGGGCGGCGGTGCTTGGCAGGCCAAAAAGGCCAAGCTTAAACAGCGCATTCGTGAAATTGCTGGTGACCTGATTAAGACAGCTGCGGCGCGTGAATTGAAACCGGGCGATGTTTTGGCACCTGCTGAAGGCGCATTTGATGAATTCTGTGCCCGGTTCCCCTATGAAGAAACCGAAGACCAATTAACCGCTATTGAAGCCGTGTTGGAAGACTTGGTGAAAGGCCGCCCAATGGATCGCTTGATCTGCGGTGACGTTGGCTTTGGCAAAACCGAAGTGGCTTTGCGCGCAGCTTTTGTTGCGGCTTATGCTGGAAAACAGGTGGCTGTGGTTGTGCCCACCACATTGTTGGCGCGGCAGCATTTTAAAACCTTCACCGAACGTTTCAAAGGCCTGCCTTTGCGCATTGCCCAAGCCTCTCGCCTTGTGGGTGCCAAAGAAATCAAGCTTGTGAAAGCGGGCATGGAAGATGGCAGCGTAGACATTGTTATAGGCACACATGCGTTGTTGGCAGACAGTGTGAAGTTCCGTGATCTGGGTTTGATGATCATCGATGAAGAGCAACATTTCGGCGTTAAGCACAAAGAACGCCTAAAACAAATGCGTGCCAATGTTCATGTTTTAACATTATCGGCCACGCCCATTCCACGCACATTGCAACTGGCGCTTTCTGGCGTTCGGGAAATGTCTTTGATCACCACGCCACCTTTAGACAGGTTGGCGGTGCGCACCTATATTGCGCCGTTTGACCCGGTGATTATCAGGGAACACTTGTTGCGTGAGCATTTCCGAGGCGGGCAGAGCTTTTATGTGGTGCCGCGCATCACGGATTTGGACGAGATTGCCGAATTTCTTCGTGAAAATGTGCCGGAAGTGAAATTCCGCACCGCCCACGGCCGCATGCCGCCCACGGAACTGGAAGACATTATGACCGGATTTTATGATCGGGCTTTTGACGTTTTGCTTTCCACCACCATTGTTGAATCTGGCCTTGATATTTCAACTGCTAACACCTTGGTAATCCACCGTGCTGATATGTTTGGGTTGGCCCAGCTTTATCAATTGCGTGGGCGGGTGGGGCGTTCAAAACAACGGGCTTATGCTTTGTTCACCACGTCATCCAAAAAGCAAATGACGGCTACTGCCGAGCGGCGTTTGAAAGTGTTGCAATCACTGGATTCATTAGGTGCTGGTTTCAACTTGGCCAGCCATGATTTGGATATTCGCGGTGCTGGCAATTTGCTGGGTGAAGAACAACACGGCAATATTCGCGAAGTGGGTTTTGAGCTTTATCAAAACATGCTGGAAGAGGCCGTGGCTGCCATGAAAGAAGGCGGCGATGATGAAGTGGCGGAAGGCGCATGGTCGCCCACCATTAA
>JAYUHQ010000319.1:0-23843 GCA_043766895.1 Aestuariivirga sp. | reverse complement strand
TTCATGGCTACAATCCGTAAAAGAGGGACCCGTTGGCAGGTCCAAGTGCGGCGTATTAGTTCGCCCACATTGTCCAAGAGCTTTATCAATCGCAAAGATGCTGAAGCATGGGCACGCCAAACAGAAATCAAAGTTGATCGACAAGAATTGCCTCATGACCCAAGGCAGCTTGTGGCGCTCAGTTTGGGTGAACTTGTAATTCGCTATCGTGACACAATCACCCCTTTGAAGCGTGCTGCCAAGGTCGAGACCATCGTCCTCAATGCGTTTCTAAGACATCCCATCTGCGCCAAGAGGCTCAGTGATCTAAACGGAATAGATTTTACAACCTATCGCGATGAACGCCTGCAGGAGGTTACAGCGATCAGCCTGAAGCGAATGTTGTCACCCATTCAGAACTTGTTTGAAGTCGCAAAGAACGACTGGGGATTGCCACTAAAAGATAACCCAATCTCGAAGCTCAAAATCAACTGCTTGAACAACAAACGAGAACGCAGATTAAGGGAAGGGGATTTGGAAAAGCTGCATTTGGCAGCGGTTAAAACACAAAACCCGATGATTTGGCCTATTGTCTTGTTAGCCCTAGAAACGGGCCTGAGAAGGTCGGAAATGCTTTCGGCTAGGTGGCTGAATCTGGATAGCAAAAACCGCGTCTTGGTGATTCCTAGGGCCAAGAATGGGCATTCAAGAACCATTCCCTTGTCCAATGCGGCTTTGGCTGTATTTGAGGCGAGAAGAGGGACCAGTGAACTGACTGAGGATCGGATATTCCCATTATCAGCAAATGCCTTCCGATTGGCATGGGAAAGACTACGGCATAGGGCAGGCCTGGATGATCTGCATTTTCATGATTTGAGACATGAGGCCATCAGCAGGTTCTTTGAAATGGGACTGACTTATCCTGAAGTGGCACTCTTAAGTGGACATCGTGACACCCGAATGCTTTTCCGTTATGGTCACGCCCAGCATCAACGGATATTGCAGACGTTTGATAAAACAAACTAAGTTCATGTACATGGAAGGTGTTTAGTAGATAGTTCAATATACCTAAGCTATTGAAATAAAGGATATATACAGTAATATGTATGAGTAATGGTATGGTACTATTCTATACCTTTCTTACTACTCTCTACTCTCTACACTTAATAGTTGTTATCTTGAGGTGCCAGTCATGAATTTTAACTGGAATAGAATAGAATTCAACGAAGGTGAGTCTGCTTTCCTTGATCCTTATTACTTTGAGCTTCTACGATTCTTTTCCAGTTTAAAACACCGCCAAGTTTCAAGCCTTGTCTCGAACGAAGAGTCAAAGAAACTTTTGAGGTCCAATCTAGCGACCCTCCTTCTCAACGCAAAGGACCAAGCAGCGAGAGGGAACTCCGTGGTACTTGAACACGATCAGGACTTAGCCAACGTTCAGCGGTATTTTAGCCTAA
Organism: Aestuariivirga sp.; assembly: GCA_043766895.1. Taxonomy (GTDB): domain Bacteria; phylum Pseudomonadota; class Alphaproteobacteria; order Rhizobiales; family Aestuariivirgaceae; genus Aestuariivirga. The sequence goes on along the minus strand of JAYUHQ010000319.1, from coordinate 22,407 downwards.
ATTGGGTCAAGTTATCGATGATCCTGACTGCCTTGAGCGACATGAAGCTCATCATCATACAGCGCGGTCCAGACAATCGCAGGTTTGAGTATCGGCTTTGCAACATTGCAGAAGTATTAGAACGAGCATCAATTGCAGCAATTGAGCAGTTGAGCAATAAAGAGAATATTGAGGAGAATGATGAGTTAGATTTGGGCCACTCGGTGATACTCAACATCCATACTTGGTCTGACCACCCTGAAATCAATGCACTCATCAATAGAATCTATACAACTGATTTCAAGACGGGAAACGAAAAGATCAGGAACGCACACCTCAAAGTTATCCTGCTTCATCTCTATGTTATTTGGAAACTAGATCCGACTTTGAAAACGGCATTTAGGCGCGACGTCGACGCTTATAAAGCCGCATCGCGATATAACAAGCTACACATTTCGAGGACTTCGATTGATGTTGTAGACCGATTATTAGAAACTGATTGGATCGAAGAAAAGAAGGGATTTTTTGACCACCGTAAGGGGAGTGGAAAGGTAACCAGAATTTGGCCTTCTGAAAGACTCCTCGCGGAGTTCAGGGAAGCGAAGTTTGGTTTAAAAGACATAGATGTCCATTGCCAGCAAGAATGCATCATTTTGAGGGATGACGAAGAGATTCTAATTGCGACTGATGGTCCAGATGGAACGAAGTTCAAATCAAAAAGAAGCAATATTGAATATGTAGATAGCGCAAAAACCAAAAAGATGCGCAAACAGCTGATGGACTATAACGAACTTCTTTCTCAAACATTCATTGATATTCCCTCGCTGGAAGAACCCGTCATTCGCATTAATCCAAATGGTCCCGATCAACCCAAGTTCTTATATGTCACCCAGTCAAATAAATTCGTCTGCAGGATCTTCAATCGCAATTCATGGAATAAGGGAGGACGTTTTTATGGCGGATGGTGGGTATTGTGTCCAAAGGAATACAGAAAACAGATATTCATCAATGATAGTCCCACCAATGAAATTGACTATTCGGGCCTGCACATAGTCTTGCTGTATGCAAGAATGGGAGTTGACTATTGGAGCAAGGTTGGAACTGATCCATACGCGATTACGCCCCCAGATTTTCTAACTGACAAAATAAGAGCTCGCGAGATTGCGAAGGCGATGTTGCTTGTTGCTCTCAACGCAAAAAACGACCTTGCTGCGATCAAAGCGTTCAGAAATAAGGCTAAAGATGGCACTGAAGAAAAGAAATTCTCGGATGAGCAACTTACTACCATTCTTGGAGCGCTGCGAACCAAACATCCTTTGATAGCCGCAGATTTTGCATCTGATGCTGGAATAGATTTGATGAATATTGATTCAAAAATTACAGCGCTCATCATTCAACAATTTGTCGCAAAGGGAATTCCAATCCTTTCAGTTCACGATAGCTACATAGTCCCATACGGTGAAGAAGACAATTTGGAGGATTCGATGCGTTCTGCATTCGCGCAGATCACTGGTGTAAAGAATGTCAAAATGAAAGAGGCCGATAAGAGGTTTTCCAAAAGATTGAGTTTTTTTGAGTCTCTAAAATGGGGATTTGGGAATCGTAACGAAGTATTTCTTGCAAAAGAGCACGCAAATGAGCCTTTTTCGACTACAAGATCGAAAGGTTATCAGAAGAGGTTGAATGAATTTAGGATGCAGGAAGAACAACTAGCGATGCAAACATCTTCCTCAATATCATAACTCGGTTCTGAATCATGACTATGCAATACCTTACTTAAGTGGGAAGCCAATGTTCAACATCCTTACGGCGAAAGACTTCTACGCAATTGTAGTTCAGGACTTTGAAGACTTTGTTGCAGAGCCGTCTTCGGCTCGTAGGGCAATGCATTGCGCAATCACATCCTATCACCTTCATGAATGGGTGTGGGCCGAAATTTCTAAAGATAAGTCACTGTTGAGTAATATGGGAATTTCCAAACGAGACAAAGATGAGTTTCTCGCATGGATCGACAAAGCATGTCCTTGGTTCGGAGGAGTGCAGTTTTTAGCGAACGGCTCCAAACATATGAGATGGAACGAAAGTGTTAGAACTTTACGTGTTGAAGGATTTGGCTCTGGTCCATTTGGCGTGGGACCTTTTGGCCGAAGCTATTTGCTCATCGACTTTGGTGAAGACGCGGCTGAACACAGATGGATGCCAGCTCAAACACTCTTAGAGATAATTGTGAGGTTTTGGCGAGACTTTTTCAAAAAGTATATGCCAGCACCTGATCTACCTGAAAGTAAACACCATTGCTGTTAGCCCATCTGCCATGTTGATTTCACTACTCTGTTCTATGGAAGGCAGTAGAACAGTTGACCTTGAGCCCTGCAAAGTAATCTAAAACTGGGCAGAGCTTGGCCCCGTTTTTAAGGAGAAGACGATGAAGGAGTGCAGATTTAATGAAGAACAGATTATCGGGATTTTTCGCGAGCAAGAGCGCGGATGGAATTGACTTCAATGAGATGATGCAAGATTTGGATTATTCTATCTTTTGGGCTACGCCTCATAATAAGCACCGTTCAGTTTATCGGTTGTTAAATATAACATACAGGATATATTGTGTCAATCGAATGATGCTTGAAAAATAACACACAAGTGATATATGAAGAATGGTCTCAAAGAGTACGGAACAGTAGTCACTGATTTTCTCAAGAAAATTGGAGATGCTGGGGAGGTGCGATTGCTGAGAGACCTAAGAGACTTGGCTGAATATCGTAATCGCGTGAACGAGAAGCGAAATATTAGCAAGTCTTTGGGGCAAGGATTATTCGAAATTAAAACCACACATGCTCAACAGAATTGGGAAATTAGATGTCTTTATGCGTTTTTGGAAAATGAAATTGTTATACTTTGTTGCTTCATAAAAAAGAGACAAAAAACCGATCCAACTTTAATTGCCCAAGCCAGGAGCCGCCTTGAAGAACTCAAACAGAAAAGATACTCAACAGGAAACGTTACACTCCATTGAGTTGCGTATTGCTGATCGCCTCAAAGACCGCAATTTTAGGCGTGAATGGTTCCGCGCCGAATTAGAATCAACAGTACCGCAACTGTTTCGTTCATTAAGAAAAAAACGTTCCCTAACTCAGGCCCAATTGGCAGAAATAACCAAAATTAAACAATCATCAATTTCAAGATTCGAAAGTTCGACTGATGCCGTTTGGAAATTTACGACCCTTCAAGCAATGGCAGAAGCGATGGATAGTAGACTTTATATCAACCTTGAGCCTGCTGAGGATGTTATAGATCGCGTAGAAAGAGAAGAAAGACTGGTTGAAATTGATCGTCCTTCCGCAGCCGACCGAAGCGCAGAAGATGGCAAAGACCATAATAAGATTAGCAATTCTGCGTTAAACTATAAAGCTCCAAAATTAGAGGAACTCAAAGGAGTGCCAAAGGGTGAGAAATGGCCATGGAATTAATTGGCATTGAGCAGGCGAAAATTGTTTCTCTATTTTTAGTGAGTTACCCAAATGGGCAGCCTGCGCTTGGCAAGATGGGAGGGGCGCTTGCTGCGAGGTATCAATTCGCCATTTATCCAAAATCTATTGAAGATATGGTTGGTGATAAAATCCAATTCGGCCAAGGTACCTTTGGGGAAACCAGAATTGATTTGTTAGAAATATTTCAGGACGGGATCGTCGTCACAGCTAAATCTCCAACTAAAGGAATTGAAGCGTTCATAGAAGATTTGATAACATGGGGAACAGAAGAATTTGGCCTAAAGAAGATCGAAACGTATAATGTAAACTTAGCCTACGAGAGCCATTTGCTCATCAAATCAGATAAGCCAATTCTTAGTGTTTTAGAGCCGCTTAAAAACGTTCAATTATTGGTGAAGGAGATGCTATTTGCATCAACAAAAATTGATGCTGATTTTGATCATTTTGGATTCAACCTTTCAGCTGATCCAACAAATATTGCAGGCATGAAACCTGCTCGTTTTACCTTAGAAAGAAAGATAGGGGCAGCCTTTGATCGCAACCTTTACTTTTCTGTCGCGCCCCTTAAGACCTCTGACCACCTCAAGGTTCTTGAGGTGCTTGAATCTTCTTTATGACTTTCTGTCTTGCAAGTGACCTGCCCGCTGGTGTTTTAATTTTTTGAGCCACATGCCAAAGCAACAACGACCTTGGCCAATTGGCTTAAATCAGTTGTGAGGGGTGGTTTTATATCTATGTTATAATATGGAATGGATGAATCGGAATTTCCACAATAGTCAACAGGGCCAGATTTCAGACTGACACACTACCCTGAGATTTCGACGATGGATATTCGCCCGACGCTGTGCTTTGCTATAACCCTATACTTTAAATTTGGGAGACGATATGCTGGCCAAAATGAAGTTGGTTTTTGTCCTGCTGGTTATGTCCGGATGCACTTCCAATCCATCAATCGAAAATATCAATTCACAAGCTTTGGGCCAAACGAGCGCTCATTCTGTTCTTGTTGCTAGATTTGAAGGCAATCCGGAATTTGTTGATGAAAGCACTTCACTATTCGTGTCTGTGCTGACGAATGCTTCTCCCGTCAATGTAAAAGAAGGTGGGCCAGTAAGAACCGAAGGGATTGACATAGTTTCGGGCACTAATCTTCCGTCTCCTGAAATGGCAGCTGCCTATGGCAAACAGAATGCTTCGGATATAGTAGTTATCGGAAAAGTCACAAGTCATCACACCGATGGTATGCTGAATGGATTTTCCACTGTGAAGGTGATTAGGACTTCTGATGGCCAGATATTGGCGACTTTTCATGAGCCGAGTGGGCTACTTGTGGCTGACAGTGAACATGAGGCAGTAATGGCCGCAGTTAAGAGAACCGCCAAGGAAGTGGCCCAAATACTGAAATGATTTAGCTCTCGAATTTCTGTTCGCAAGCTTCAAGGCCTCGTTCACGCTAACAAGGTGACCCCTGAACCCCCTTGGCGGGGGGTCTGGGAAGGGCGACCTAGTAGCAAGACAAATGATCTGCTTGGCATGAAGGCGACAGTCGCAGTCAAACCATAGGCTTGTTCGGTCGTCACATTTCATCATTTTCGCTTGTTTCAAATTGTTCAAACAGCCTGTGCTATATCAAGCTTCTTTGTGTTCTCGACTGTCACAATGGTGTCACAACGAGGGGTGTTTTTCACCGGATATTGATTAGCTGTCCAAAAACCGCTATCTTCGCAACTTGTTGAGAAGTAAGGTTTATTGGCAACGAGCGAAGCGAGTCAGTTGGTAGAGCGCTTCGTTTACACCGAAGATGTCGGCAGTTCGAGTCTGTCATCCCGCACCATCTTCACATTGTTCAACTGTTCATTGGCTCCAGATTGATTGGCTCCAATGGTTTGCCTTCGATAACCGCCTCAAATGCGCGAAGGCGTTTGTAGATTGAAAGCATCCGCACAATCGTGGGCCATGAATTTATGAGATATTGGAACGAGCCGCGCACCTGATCCATCGCATTGGTAATTTGTTGGAGCAGACCCAAAGTAATTGTGCCCGCCACAAGCGTTGGGATTAAAACAATATAGGCAAAAATATTATCGGTTTGCAGATAGAGATAGCGGCCGATGTTGAAATAAACATAGTGAAAATAAAGCCGGAAATAATTCGTGCGTACGCCGCTGAAAAGCTCGCTCAGCGTCATCGGGTGCGCCCGTGCAGGATCATTTTCGCCGATCACCAATTCCTTGCGGTAAGCCGCTTCAACGCGCTGGTTGCGAAATTCTAGGCCCGGCAGTTTGATGCCAATCAACGCAATCAAACTTGTTCCAAAAACTGCCCACAAAATTGCGGTAACAACCAGTGGATAAGGAATTGCTCCAAACACCGGTATTTGCGTGACATATTTTGAATAGCCCAAGAGAATGGGAAAAAACGCAATCAACGTCATCACTGATTCGATCAGGCTTCCGCCCAAATCTTCAAGCGTTGTCGAAAAGCGCATGGTGTCATCTTGTATACGTTGTGATGCGCCTTCCACGGTTCGCAAGGTGGCCCAATGTGACACGTAAAAATCGTTCATCGCGTTGCGCCAGCGAAACACATAATGGCTGATGAAAAAAGACATGAATGCTCTGATCACCACATAGATGAGTGCAATGCCCAAGAATTGCCCAAGGCCAATATAAAACTCTGATGCAGTAACAGGGCGCGTTTTGCCAACCGCCGCCTGCACCAAATCATAAAACGGGCCATACCAGTTGTTGATGGCAACGCCCACTTGCACGCTGTAATAAGTTAAAAACACGATCAGCGCTGTGCCCAGAACCGACCAAGCAAACCAAGGCGAAGGTGAAATGCGCCACCACGCCAGCGCGAATATTCCAACCATCACGGTGTAATAAATATAAAACCAAATAAATGGCGCAGACCAGAAAACCTGCACGCCAATAATCGGCGGGGTTCCATCGGGTGGATTGGGCAAACCGATGTGGACGCCAAAATCGCGTGCAAAGAAAAACCAGAACAACACGGCAAACAATGTCCAAGCCGCCGCAGAGATGAACAACCACTTTGGCGTGGGAAAAAATGAAACGAACATATTTGGGCGCCTTCTGATTAACTTGGATTCGAATGCTAATGATGGCTAGACTGCAAGAAATTGCAAGAGTTGTCGTATCACCATCATGTCATCTGAAATGCCGGAAGCTTTAAAAGCCACAATTGCGCAATGGCTGGCCCACAACCCATCGATTGATCGGCGCGAAGCTTCAGCCAAACTGAGCCGCGCCTATGCGGCGGGGCAATCTTCGGGCCATGTGGATTTGGGGGCCTATCTTACGGTGCGCATGCCAGCCACTTATGCGGCAATTTCCAAAGTGTTGACCGAAGTAACAACAGTGGCCCCAGGGTTTCAACCTTCTTCCATGCTGGATATGGGGGCAGGGCCGGGAACCGCCAGTTTTGCCGCCGCTGAGATTTGGCCAAATTTGGCGCGTTTTGATGTGATTGAACATGATCATCGCTTTGCTGCGGTGGCGCAGACTTTATGCGCCGACGTTTTGCCGCAAGCCAAAATTAGCAAGGCGCGGATGCAAGATGTAAATGGCAGCGCTGAACTGGTTGTGGCGGGTTATGTGTTTGCTGAAATGGGCCTGCCCGAAGTGGCCCAAAGTGCCATGTGGCTGTGGCAAAATTCAGCTGGGGTTTTGGTGATTGTTGAACCCGGAACGCCGCAGGGTTTTGCCCGGGTGAAGGCGGCGCGCGAGGTTTTGTTAAAGGCGGGGGCGCATGTCCTTGGCCCTTGCACACATGCCGGCGGTTGCCCCATTGCCAAGGGTGATTGGTGCCATTTTAAAACGCGTTTGGCCCGCACGCGTGAACACTTGCATTCTAAAGCTGCCACTGTGCCGTTTGAAGATGAAGCCTTCAGCTGGATTGCGGTTTCACGCGAATTGGTGCCTTTGCCAAACCGGCGCATCATTGGGCCACCCGCAGTTTCAAAAATTGGGGTGAATTTAAAGATCTGCGATGCATCTGGCATAAGCCAGCTTATGATTGCATCACGCGATAAGCCCGCATACAAGAAGGCGAAAAAATTAGCCTGGGGTGAAGCCCTGATGGAAAATGACAATGCCAAATCTTGATTCACTCAAAGCCCAAGGCCAGCACATCCTTGATATTTTGGTCAGCTGGCTTTCCAGCCCGCAGTTTTATGCCCAAGTGATCGCTATTTTTGCGGCTGTTGTTATCGGGCGCATTGCGGCAAAGCAGGTTCTGGCGAAAGTTCCGCTGTTTGTGGCCGAGCCAGCCGAGGGCAAGTTTTTACGCTATCAAAAACTACTTTTTTCGCTGCGGGATTTGTTGCGGCCAGCGTTGATCGTTCTGGCCATGGCCATTGCTGCTGGCATTTGTGATTCATCTGTTGGCTCATCGTGGCTGGTGCGTTTGGCAAGCACGGCGACCACCATTTCGCTTCTGGCATCGGTGATAAAACGCTTTGTTGCCAACCCGGTGGCCAATGCGGCAGCGCGTTGGATTGGCCTGCCAGTGGCCGCCGTTTACATGTTTGGCTATATGCCGCAGCTGATCGAGTGGCTGGATAACACAGCGCTGCAAGCGGGCAATATTCGCATATCGGCCTTGTCAATTATCAAGGCTTGTTTGTTTGGCTCCATCTTCTTTTTCATTGGCCGTTTGTCTTCCAATGCTGGGCAAAAAGTTATTCGTGATCAAAAAACGGTAGATATTCAAACCCGCGAACTGGCCGCCAAGGCATTAGAAGTTTTAGTGTTTTGTATTGTTGGTTTGTTGCTGTTCAATGTGTTGGGACTTGATGTTTCAACCCTCGCCGTGTTGGGTGGCGGCTTGGGCGTTGGCATTGGCCTTGGCCTTCAACAAATTGCTTCGAACTTTGTGTCTGGCATTATTGTGCTTCTCGAACGCGCGTTGAAAGTTGGCGATTATATCGAACTTGAAGATGGCCGCGTGGGCACGCTGCAAAAAATTAATATGCGATCATCTGTGCTATCCACATGGGATGGCAAAGATATTATGGTGCCCAATGAGCGTTTTATCACTACGCGCATCGTGAATTGGACCCACGCTGATCCGCGCCAACGCTATGAAGTGCCGTTTGTGGTTGCCTATGAAACTGACCTGCATAAAATTCCGCCGCTGATTGAAAAAGCCGTAAGCAGCCACAAATCAGTGTTGCAAGACCCCGAACCTGTTTCATGTGAACTTAAAAAGTTTGGTGATTTTGGTGCGCATTTTGCGGTGAAGTTTTGGGTGAACGGCATTGACGATGGGCCCAATAATTTTACATCAGACGTGCATTTTCTGGTCTGGGATGCCTTACAAAAAGGTAAAATTAAATTAGCCACGCCACATCATCAAGTGGCCATTTTGGGCGCTGAAAATTTGATATTGGGCAAAGCAAAATGAGAAAACTAATTTCTTCAGGATCAACTTTCGAAGCGGCGATTGGCTATTCCCGCGCCGTGGTTGATGGTGATTGGATGTTTGTTTCCGGCACCACCGGATTTGATTATGCCACCATGAAAATTTCTGATGATGTGGCCGAACAGGCCGATCAAACCTTTCGCAACATCAAAGCCGCGGTGGAGCAGGGCGGTTTTCAATTGGCCGATATTGTGCGCGTGCATTATCTTTTGCCAGATGCCACAGATTTTGAAAAATGCTGGCCAGTGTTGCAAAAATATTTAGGCGACGTGCGCCCCGCCGCCACCATGTTTGCGGCTGGCCTAGCTGACCCACGCATGAAAATTGAAATTGAAGTGACCGCAAAGAAGCGTTCATGAAGCCAATTCACCTGTTGCTTGCCGTGGCCATTGCGGCGATTTGGGGCTTTAATTTTGTGGTGATCAAAATGGGCGTGGGCGAAGTGCCACCCTTTTTGCTCACGGGCTTAAGGTTTTTATTTTCGGCTGTTCCGGCCATCTTCTTTATCGCCCGGCCACAAGTGCCGATGAAATATCTATTGGGCTTTGGTTTTGTCTTGGGTGTTGGCCAATTTGGATTTTTATTTTTGGCCGTAAAGCTTGGCCTTTCAGCCAGCCTTGCCTCGCTGGTGATGCAGCTGCAAGCGCCTTTCACCATGTTTTTTGCGGCCATGTTTCTGCGTGAAGTGCCGTTGCAACGCCAATTGATTGGTGCTGCCATAGCATTCGCTGGCATTGGCTTGATCGCATACAAGCGCTGGTCTGGCCCTGATGCCTTGCCTTTGGTTTTATGTTTGATTGCCTGTGCGGGCTGGGCTGGTGCCAATATCATCGCCAAGCAGGCGCGGCCAGATAACACGCTGGCCTTTGTAATCTGGACAAGCCTTGTTTCTCCGCCGGTGATGTTCGTGCTGTCCTACGTTTTTGAAGACCATGCCAGCGTGATTCATGCATTGGTGCACCCCAGCTTGATCAGCAGTTCAGCGCTTTTATATTTGGTTCTTGCATCAACGCTGTTTGGCTATGGCGCATGGAACTATTTGTTGAAGCTTTATCCTGCCGGAACCGTGGCGCCCTTTTCGCTTTTGGTGCCAATCTTTGGCATTTTAAGCGGAGTGTTGATTCTGGGGGAGCATTTTGATGGCTTCGAAATTATCGGCGGCATTGGTGTTGTGGCGGGGCTGTTAATAGCCAATTTTGGGGACAGGCTTTTCCCAAAGAAAAAGGCGGATCCCGAAGGATCCGCCGCTTAATTGGGTTTCTCAATTGTACTGGCGCTTCTTAAGGTCACCAGATCGGCGGCAATGGATGCCTGCTCAATTCCTCCCTAGACCTGGGATATTCGGCCCTGCGGTCTAATGACACAATCTAGTCACAATTGATGCCGGATGCCAAGCGAATTATTTCGTGTTCTTGCCAAGTCACGTTAAAGCCTTAAAAGAGCGCAACAAAACCCAAAAGGATTCTCGATGCGTCTCTCGCAATATTTTATGCCGATTCTCCGTGATGACCCGAAAGAAGCTGAAATTGCTTCGCATCGTTTAATGCTGCGCGCCGGCATGGTGCGCCAAGAGGCGGCGGGCAGTTATTCATGGTTGCCCATGGGCTTTCGCGTTTTGAAAAAAATTGAACAAATCGTGCGCGAAGAACAAAACCGCGCTGGGGCCTTGGAAGTTTTAATGCCCACGCTGCAATCAGCAGACTTGTGGCGTAAATCGGGCCGCTATGATGCTTATGGCAAAGAAATGCTGCGCATCAAAGACCGGCAAGACCGTGATTTGCTCTATGGCCCCACGAACGAGGAAATGATCACCGATATTTTCCGCTCTGGCATTCAGTCTTACAAAGATGTGCCGCGCAACCTTTATCATATTCAATGGAAGTTCCGCGATGAAGTGCGCCCGCGTTATGGCGTGATGCGCGGCCGCGAGTTTTTGATGAAAGATGCCTATTCGTTTGATTTGAGCGTTGAAGCTGGCAAGCATTCTTATAACAAGATGTTCGTGAGCTATTTGAAAACTTTCGCGCGGCTGGGCATTAAAGCTGTGCCGATGCGCGCCGATACCGGCCCCATTGGCGGCGATGCCAGCCACGAGTTTTTAGTTCTGGCCGATACGGGCGAAAGCGGCGTATTTTTTGATAGTGCCTTGCACGATCTTGATTGGTCTAAAATCGACATTGATTATGATAATGTTGAATCTGTTGCCAACATGGTGGCGGATTACACTTCAAAATATGCTGCCACTGATGAAAAACACGATCAGGCCGAATTTGAAAAACGTGTGCCCGAAGGAAAGCGGCTTTCTGGGCGTGGCATTGAAGTGGGACACATCTTTTTCTTTGGTGATAAATATACTCTGCCTATGGGCTGTGAAGTGCAAGGCGCTGATGGCAAAAAAGTTACGCTGCAATCAGGCTCATATGGCATTGGCGTGTCGCGGCTTGTGGGCGGCATTATTGAAGCCAGCCATGATAAAGATGGCATCATCTGGCCTGAAGCTGTGGCACCCTTCAAAGTAGGCCTGATCAACATAAAATCTGGCGACGCGGAAGCCGATGCTGCCGCAGAGAAAATCTACAAAGCTTTGGAAGCCAAAGGCGTTGAAGTTTTATATGATGATCGCAACCAACCCGGCGGTGCCAAATTTGCGGCGATGGATTTGATTGGCCTGCCTTGGCAAGTGATCATTGGCCCACGCGGCTTGAAAGAGGGCATTGCCGAAGTTAAAAACCGCAAAACAGGGGCCAGAGAAAACGTGGCGCTTGATCACGTGGTGGCGAGGTTTGCAAACTGAGCTCGCTTCCAACGACACGGCCTTTTGCTGGCTTTGAATGGCTGTTGGCGTTGCGCTATCTGCGCGCGCGCCGCAAGGAAGGCTTCATTTCGGTGATTTCATTTTTCTCGTTTTTGGGAATTATGTTGGGTGTTGCAACGCTCATCGTGGTGATGTCCGTGTTCAATGGCTTTCACCAAGAACTCCTCAGTAAAATTCTGGGCTTTTCTGGTCATGCGGCGGTGTTTCGCAATGATCAAAACCCCATTCAAAATTATAAAGATGTTCAACTGCGGTTGAGCAAGGTGGAAGGCGTTACGCGCGTTATCGCCTTGGTTGAAGGCCAAGCGATGGTGTCATCCAACCGCAATGCCACTGGCGCTTTGGTGCGCGGGGTGAGCGAAGAAGACCTGCTGAAATTGCCTGATGTGAACAACAAAGATTTGCACACGGCCATTGCCATTCCCGGCACATTGGATGAAAAACCCTCGATGGTTGGTTTTGCCAAAGCGGGCGGTGTGGCCATTGGTGAAGGCATGGCGCGCAAACACCAAGTGGGCATTGGCAATTCCATCACCTTGATTGCGCCAAACGGCCCAGACACACCCATTGGAAACACGCCGCGCCTGCGGGATTATCCCATTGTTGCCACGTTCAAAATGGGCATGTCTGATTATGATGACAGCGTGGTGTATTTGCCCATCGACGAAGCCAAAGATTTTTTCTCAACCGACAACGGCGCCACCAGTTTTGAAGTGATGGTGAAAGATCCTGACGCGGTGGGTGGCCAAGTGGCAGCGCTGTTAAACGCGGCAGGCCCCGACCTTACTGTGCAAACGTGGCAAACTCGCAATGTTGCCTTTTTCAATGCGCTTGCGGTTGAACGCAACGTGGTTATTTTGGTTGTGGCTTTGGTGGTGTTGGTGGCGGCACTGAACATTATATCAGGCCTTTTCATGTTGGTGAAAGATAAAAGCAGCAACATTGCAATATTGCGAACCATGGGGGCAACCAAAGGCACAATCATGCGCGTGTTTTTCATCACCGGTGCCGCCATTGGAACCTTTGGCACATTTGCTGGCCTGCTGATCGGGCTGTTGATTTGTGCCAATGCTGATAATATTCGCAATGTTATCCGCTGGTTTTCGGGCGTTGACCCGTTCAATCCTGAATTTTATTATTTAGCACAACTTCCGGCCAAAGTTGATTATCACCAAACCTTTTGGATTGTGATTTTCGCTTTGGTAATTTCATTTCTGGCAACGATTTATCCATCGTGGAAAGCCGCGCGCCTCGATCCGGTTGAGGCATTGCGATACGAATGAACTTGAAACCGGCCTTGGAACTGAGCAACATTGCGCGTGTTTATGGCACGGGCGAAACCGCACTTGAGATATTTCGCAATCTTTCACTCACCATCTCTCCGGGCGAAATTGTGGGCCTTATCGGGCCATCGGGGGCGGGCAAATCATCATTGCTGCATATTGCAGGCCTGCTTGAAAAACCCACGGCAGGAGACGTTGTGATTGCTGGGCAAAACTGCACCCATATGGACGACAAAACCCGAACTGCCGTCAGGCGTTTTGGCATTGGCTTTGTGTATCAATTCCACCATTTGTTGCCAGAATTTTCGGCGCTTGAAAATGTTGTCATTCCGCAACTCATTGCAGGCAGCAGCAAGGCAGACGCCATTAAGCGCGGCCAAGAATTATTGACACGCCTGAAGCTTGGCCACCGCCTTGAACACCGGCCCGCTGAATTATCTGGCGGTGAACAACAGCGTGTGGCCATTGCGCGGGCCATTGCCAACAAGCCGCTGTTGCTGCTGGCTGATGAGCCAACGGGCAACCTTGATCCGCCAACGGGTGAAATGGTGCACCATGAGTTCACCCGCCTGATTAATGAAGAAGGCTTGGGCGCCCTGATTGCAACGCACAACATTGATTTTGCTAAACGCATGAGCCGCGTGATGAGTTTGCATAATGGCACATTGGTGCAAAGCTAGCCTGGCTGGCGTGTTTATGCTGGCTTCGGCCCAGGCCGCTGTGCCCGCCCGCGATGCACTGGCCGCCAGCATTTGCACAGCCGCCGAGCAAGAGGCAAAAGCCAACGGCATCGACAGTTCGTTCTTTGCGCGGCTGCTGTGGCGCGAAAGCCTGTTTGACCCCAATGTGGTTTCCAACAAAGGGGCCCAAGGCATTGCCCAATTTATGCCAGACACGGCGGCACGGCGCGGTTTGGTTGATCCATTTGAACCTTTGAGTGCTGTTAAGGCCTCGGCCGCTTATTTGGCCGATCTTAAAAAACAATTTGGAAACATTGGGTTAGCGGCCGCAGCGTATAATGCAGGTGAGGCGCGCGTGCAACGTTGGTTGGATGGCACAAGTTCTTTGCCCGATGAAACCCGCGATTATGTGGATTTTATCACTGGCCAAAGCGTTGAAAACTGGAAGACACCGACCGCAGATTTTACCATTCCAGCCATTGGCCCGGGCGCTGATTTTGGTGCAAATTGTTTGGCCTTGGCCATGCGCAAGGAAACTCTTGCCGGCTTGCATGTTGCTTCAGCACCACATCAGCCTTGGGGCGCTTTGCTTGCGGTTAATTTCAGTGAAGCCAAAGCCGTAGGCCAATACAAACGCTTGAAATTGCGCTTTCCAGAATTAATTGCCAAACGTGAACCCATGATTATGCGCAAACGCAACCTTTCACGCGGCCGTAACAAATTGACCTATGTAATGCTCGGTGCCAACAGCCAAATTTCTGCGGCAGCGCTGTGCCAAAAACTTGTCTCAGCGGGCGCACCTTGCATTGTGCGTAAAAACTGAATTTGCGGGTTTGTGAGCCAGCCCGAATAGGCTAATATCGATCCATGCCCCAACCCACATTTATTCATCTGCGCGTGCATTCAGCGTTTTCACTTTCTGAAGGTGCATTGCAAATCAAAAAGCTGGCGAGCTTGTGCAAAGATGCAAAAATGCCCGCCTTGGCCATTACGGATACCAACAACCTGTTTGGCGCTTTGGAATTTTCAGATGCGCTGTCTGCCAAAGGCATACAGCCCATTGTTGGAATTGCCATCAAGGTTGATCTGACACCAGCTGATCAAGCCGCCAATAAGTTTCAGCAACCAACGGGCTTGAAGCGCTTTGCGTCGCTGGCTTTGCTGGCACAAAATGAACAGGGCTATTTAAATTTGATCAAGCTTTCGTCCACTGCTTTTTTGGACGTTGCCGACAATGCCGAACCTCATGTGAGCTTAGCAAAACTTGAAGCATGCTCTGCCGGTCTTATTTGTTTATCGGGTGGCCCCGGTGGCCCCATCAACGAGGCATTGGTTTTAGGCCAAAAGCCAGCAGCAGAAGCCCTTACGCTGCGTCTGAAAACATTATTTGAAGATCGTTTCTATATTGAATTACAACGCCACGAAACCAGTGTTGAAAAATCAGCTGAACCGGGATTGATTGAATTGGCCTATGCCCATGAGATTCCCTTGGTGGCCACCAATCAATGCTATTTTGCAACGCCCGATGATTATGTGGCCCATGATGCTTTGATTTGCATCGCGGGCGGCGAAGTGATTTCTGCCCAAGACAGAAGGCGCTTAACACCCGAACACTATTTTAAAAACCAGCAGCAGATGGCAGCGCTTTTTGCTGACATTCCTGAAGCGATCGAAAACACCGTTGAAATTGCCAAGCGTTGTGCCTTTTGGGTTAAGGGGCGCAAACCCATTTTGCCGCGCTTTGCGGAAGGCGATGAAGCCGAAGAGTTGCGCAAATTATCTGAAGCGGGCTTGGCAAAGCGTTTGGCTTCGCGCGGGTTGGTGGCGGGCTATACCGAGCAGCAGTATCAAGATCGCCTTGCATTTGAACTTGGCGTTATCGCGCGAATGCAATTTCCGGGTTATTTTTTGATTGTGCATGATTTTATTAAATGGTCGAAAGACAATCACATTCCTGTTGGCCCCGGCCGCGGGTCTGGTGCGGGCTCGATGGTGGCCTATGCGTTGCTGATCACCGACTTGGATCCCTTCCGTTTCAACTTGCTGTTTGAGCGTTTTCTAAATCCTGAACGTGTTTCAATGCCCGACTTTGATATCGACTTTTGTCAAGATCGTCGACAAGACGTGATCAACTATGTTCAAGAACGGTTTGGTGCCAACCGTGTGGCCCAAATTATTACGTTCGGCAAACTGCAATCACGCATGGTTACGCGGGACGTGGGCCGCGTTTTGCAAATGCCTTATGGGCAGGTTGACCGCTTATCAAAACTGATTCAGGTAAACCCCACCAATCCCATTTCATTGCAGCAAGCCATTGATCTTGAGCCACGCCTGCAAGAAGAGCGTGATCGTGATCCTAATGTAAAACAATTGTTCGACATTGCGTTGCGGCTGGAGGGGCTTTATCGCAACGCATCCACCCACGCCGCAGGCATTGTGATTGGTGATCGGCCGCTGCAAGAATTGGTTCCGCTTTATCGTGATCCCGGTTCAACGCTGCCGGCAACACAATTCAGCATGAAATATGTTGAAGCGGCAGGCTTGGTGAAGTTCGATTTTCTCGGGTTGAAAACACTTACTGTGATTGACAAAGCGTTGAACCTTATTCATGTGCGCCACCCTGATTTCGACATCGACACGATTTCCTATGAAGATGTGCCGACTTATGAAATGCTGCGAAGTGGCGACACCATGGGCGTGTTCCAGCTTGAAAGCTCAGGCATGCGCGACACAGCCAAGCGCATGAAGGCTGACTGCGTTGAAGATATTATCGCAATTGTTGCGCTGTATCGCCCTGGCCCTATGGAAAACATTCCGAAATTTATTGCCAACAAATTGGGTGATGCAACGCCCGATTATATGCACCCGCTGTTGGAACCATTGTTGAAGGAAACTTACGGCATTATTGTTTACCAGGAACAGGTGATGCAGATTGCGCAAGTTCTATCGGGCTATTCTCTTGGCGAGGCAGATCTTTTGCGCCGTGCCATGGGTAAAAAAATCAAAAAGGAAATGGACGATCAGAAAGAGCGTTTTATTCAAGGGGCTCTCAAAAATAATGTTGATGCCAAAAAGGCCGATGAGATTTTTGAGCACGTGCAAAAATTTGCAGGCTATGGCTTTAACAAATCACATGCTGCGGCCTATGCCGTTGTGTCTTATCAAACAGCTTATCTAAAGGCCAACTTTCCGGTTGAGTTTTTGGCAGCGTCCATGACATTAGACATGGGCAACACCGACAAATTAAGCCTGTTTCGACGCGAAGCCCAAAGGCTTGGCATTAAAGTTATGCCACCATCGATCAACGCGGGCGAAGTTGATTTTGCGGTGAAAGATGGTGCAATTCTCTATTCAATGGCCGCGCTGAAAAATGCTGGCGCCACAGCCATTCAACAAATTGTGGCCGCGCGCAAGGCCGCAGGGCCATTCAAATCGCTGGCCGATTTTTCCAAGCGTGTGGATGCAAAAGCATTAAACCGGCGGGCCTTAGAAAGTTTGGCCAAGGCTGGCGCATTTGATGCCCTTAACCCCAATCGTGCCCAGGTTTTACAGGGCATTGATTCCATCATCGGTGTGGCCAATCGCACCGCCAATGAAGCAGCGGCTGGCCAGAACGATATGTTTGGAAGCTTAGGCTCAGCAGTGGAAGACATTGTTCTGCCCCGCCTTGACGCTTGGCTTCCCATGGAGAAATTGGCCCACGAATTTGATGCAGTGGGTTTTTATCTTTCTGGCCACCCATTGGATGAATATCAAAAGCCGTTGGCGCGTTTGGGCGTTGAAACGTGGACCAGCTTTCAAGAAAAAATTATGAATAAAGGCGCCACAGCGGCCAAGCTTGCGGGCACCATTACCTATAAACAAGAGCGCCGTTCCAAATCGGGCAACAAATTTGCCTTTGTTGGCTTTTCTGATCCAACGGGTCAGTTTGAAACCATTGTATTTTCAGACACATTGGATGTGGTGCGTGATTTGTTAGAGCCGGGCAAGGCTGTCATCGCGCGGGTTGAAGCTGATGTTGATGGCGAGGAAATTAAGCTGCGATTGCAAGGCTTGGAAATGTTAGACAAGGCCGCAGCATCAATCGTTCAAGGCATCCAGATTTTTGTTCGCGATGGCGCGCCCATTGAATCAATCGCCAAGCGTTTGGCACCGGGGGGCAAAGCGCCAGCGCGGCTAACGCTTATTCTTGAAGGTGGGCGCGAAGTTGAAATGGAATTGGGTTCAAAGTTTGCCATCACACCACAGGTGAAGGGTGCCATAAAAGCCATTCACGGTGTTGTGGACGTGCACGACTTATAGGGGGCCAGCGCTTGTAACATTGGGCATTTGTGCCCGATCAATTTGCTTTACAAACTCAATAGCAATGCCTTGTTCAATATAGCGAACAACACGGCCACGCATTTTGCCCAGCATCAATGATGTGCCCACGCTTGGCATAACTTCGGTTTTAACCGCAGCGCCTGAAACAGAAATATCAAGAACTTCACATTCATAAACCCGGCCATCCAGCAACGAAATTTGCGAAACTTTTTCTTCAGGTTCAAAACGCATGTGGCGGCGATTATCTTCGGCCCCGCTGCTGCGATTTTTAAGCCACTCAATGCGTTGGTGCAAACGCTCTAATCGTGCGCCCTTCAGCGTGAAATAAATGGCAAAGCCACCTTCAACAGGTTCTCCGCTAATGGCTTCAATGCGGCCAATTTCTTCAAGATAGGCCACAATGGCTTGGCCTTCGGGCGGAACTTTGGCAGAAGAAAATGTCGCACCTTGCAAGGTTATGTCACTCACCTGGCATGGGTGTTCAGTCATATCGGGCAACATGAAGCGGCCAAATATGATTCCCAACTCATTGCTGGGCAAGAGATCTGTGTTTGGTGTTTGGGCAAGTGCGACCACGAAAGTTCCCTTTAATCAGACCAGATTAAAAGGGGTGCAGCGTAAAGACTGAGTTAAGAATCGAAATTTTATTGCTTTGGTGCCGACAATCCGCCTTCGATAACACGAAACGGGGTTACTTTTTTCCCCACTTTATTCATCAACAAGTCGCCATTTTCATGCTCTGTCCAAATCACGCGCGAAGACACCAATTCACGGCGCAACAACAGTGTGCGGTTTGCACTTTCAGAATTGCCCAATGCAAAAAGACCGCTGAACAATTGCACTTTGCCCGAAGCGCGGTCACATACTGGAAGACCGATGAATTCAACCGGAACAACCACACCTGCAGTTGAAACCAAACGCATGCGCACCAGACAAGGTTGAAGCCGCAGTGTCGACACTTCAAACGTTTTTGAAACAACATCGCGTTCAAAGCTGTCAAAGCCGCCCAAAGCGTCTTGCCCAGTGACAGGTTGTTGCAAAAGATCACACACAACAGTTCCCGCTAAACGGAAATTCCAAGTTCCAAGTGTTGTTTGTTCAATAATGGCCACGTTTGGCAAAATGGCCACCATTTTGCCCAATTGAAACTCGCTACGGTCGGGGCAGGGGCGTTCGGCGCGCAATCCTTCCCAATAACGGAACAATTGGCGGCTTCCATGGTGGAGAATCTGCGATCCAGCGTTTTGGCTTTCGTTTTGGTCGTTAACCTGCATGGCATATCCTTTTTCGAGATCAGGTCTTGCCTGTCCCATTCTTGAACCTATGCCGTATGAACTGCAGTTGCCGTGCCAGTTTGTTGCCTGAACCAATTAACTTTGAAAACCAACCTGAAGATGTGTGCGGTTGCAACACACGTGATGCATGGCGTTTTGTGCAATCTTGGTGTAATGTGCAATTCTACGTTCAAGGAGGTTCGCTATGTCCGTCTCCCACATTTTAAAGCACAAGGGCGGTGATATCATCACGGCTTCGCAAAGCGACACAATCAAAGCAATTACGGAAACATTGGCCAAAAAACGCATCGGTGCGGTGATAATCACTGATGGAAATGGCAAAATTGCTGGCATTGTGAGCGAGCGTGACGTGGTGCGGTGTTTGGCAGAAAAAGGCGCTGAAGCACTTGTTCTCACTGCCGCTGCCATCATGACCAAGAATGTTAAAACCTGCTCGGTTAGTGACAGCGAAACCGAATTGATGGCCATGATGACAGAAAACCGCATTCGCCATTTGCCCGTTGTGTCACAAGGAAAACTGGTGGGCATGATTTCAATTGGCGATGTGGTTAAATTTCGTATCGAAGCCATTGAACGTGATGCCGCAGATATGAAGGCTTATATCGCAGGCGCCGCCTAAACAAACGCCAAAGCATCGCCTTCAATTTTGCGATAAAAGCATGATCGGCGGCCCGTGTGGCAGGCATTGCCTTTGCCATGGGGCTTAACCCTAACCAGCAATACGTCTTGGTCGCAATCCACCCGCAAGTCTTGAACGGCAAACATTTCGCCCGATGTTTCACCTTTTTTCCAAAGGGCTTGGCGCGATCTGCTCCAAAAATGCACAATGCCGGTGCGTTGGGTTTCGGCCAGTGCTTCTTTATTCATAAATGCAAACATAAGCACCGCGTTGTCTGCCACATCGCACACGATGGCCGGGATCAAGCCTTGGGCATCAAAGGTTAGGCGAAGTTCCAATGTTTCGTCCAATTCAGCTGCGCTCATTTCTCTTGCCTCTTGATCTTGTGTTTGTGGTAGCCTCACCCATATCAGATTTTGAAACAAAGATGTGCGCATGATCGACGAAATCTACAATCGCAAAATTTTGAAGTTGGCCGCCGATATTCCGCGGCTTGAACGCTTGGCCCATCCAGATGCCACGGCGGTGGCACATTCGAAGCTTTGCGGTTCAAAAGTAACTGTTGATGTGGTGTTGGAAAATGGCGTTGTAGCCAATTTTGGCCATGATGTGAAAGCCTGTGCTTTGGGCCAAGCATCTTCGTCAATTATGGCGCGCAATGTGGTGGGCTCTACCGCTGACGAATTGCGCTTGTTGAAAGATCAAATGCACAAAATGCTGAAAGAGCAGGGGCCAGTGCCGCAAGGCAAATGGGCTGAACTTGAAGCACTTTTGCCTGTGCGAGATTATAAAGCTCGCCACGCCTCAACCCTTCTCACATTTGATGCGGTGGTGGATGCGATTAATCAAATTGAGGCCAAGCATGAAGCCACCATCCGCCATTAAAGCAACAGACGCCCCCAAGCGTGAAGGTTCACGCTATCCTAAGCCCTTCAGTGACCCTTGCCTCAATCGCACGAAACATATTTTGGGCGATCAATTTGGCCTTGACCAATTTGGCGTTAACTTCGTTATTTTGCAGCCCGGCGCATGGTCTAGCCAACGGCATTGGCATGAGAAGGAAGATGAATTTATTTATGTGTTAGAAGGCGACATTACGTTGACCGATGATGTGGGCGACCACCTGCTAACGCCTGGCATGTGTGCGGGTTTTAAAGCCAATAACGGCAATGGCCATTGTTTAAAAAATCTAACCGACAAGCCGGTTCGATATTTGGAAGTGGGCAGCCGCTTGGCCAACGAAACAGCCACCTATAGCGACATTGATATGATGACTGAGAACACCAGTGGAAAATTCGTCTATCGCAAGAAAGATGGAACGCCTTATTAAATCGGCTGAATTTGGTTGCGCCGCAAAATTGTATAAAGGCTGGCACAGCCAACCAGCCCCAATATCAAAGGCCAAAAATAGCCATAGCCCAACCACAACATCACACCGGCCAACAAGCCACCAAGACCAGCACCGGAATCAAAACCGTTTTCGCCATAAGTGTTAAAGCGCAAAGTGCAGCCCGATGCTTTACCCACATTGTAAAATGGTGCCATCATTGACGACATGTAAATAGGGCCAGCAACAGCGCCCAACATATTGGCGGCAATCGCGCTCCATGCGGCATGAAAGCCAAAGGCCTCCACCAAGATTGAAATTGCCATAATGCTCATGCCAATTTGCAGAGAGCGTTTGTGGTGGCCCAAATCAATCAGTTTGCCCAAGCCCAAACCCATGATGGCACCCACAATGCCCGCAACGGCCAAGGCCCCGCCATAGCTTTCAAAGTTTTCGCCCAAGGTTTGAAACAGCGCCACACGCCACACAAAATTCACCGATGAAGCAACCAACCCGTCTGAAAACGCCGCACTGCCTGCAAATATTTTTGTGGCGCGTGGAATATCCACATCTTTTTCAATTTCCATATCAGGCATGCCGATAAGGGGAATGAGCGAGCAAAAATAAATCACTGCTGCCACAACAAATGCTGCAACGGGGCCAAAAAACGTAAGCGTTAATCCGCCCGCCAATGGCCCAATGATGCCAGACAACGCGAAGATTGCTTCACGCGCTGAAACTTGCGCGCCGCGATTTTCTTCATCACCCAGCCGAGCAACCATCGAATGAAAGCATGTCCAATAAAATGTGGTGCCCAAGGATGCGCTGGCAAGGTAAAACACCAGCCATGGCCCAAGGCCATCAACTTTGGCCAAAACCAAATAGCTTGCCGCATCAAGCACAGTGCCGATCATCAAGGCCTTGCGCAAACCCAGCCGCATGATCAGCGGCACAACGCCAAGACGCAGCACCAAGCGCGACAACATAACCACTGCAATGCACATAAAAACCAAGGGCAGGGCAACGCCCGCTTTCAGCAGAAAAACCCAGATGAAAACCCCACCCAGATTATAGGCAAGGCTTTGCAGGCCTGAATGGATATAGACGCGGTTGATATCGCTATTGGCAAATATTTTCATGGGTGTGTCTT
>JAYUHQ010000318.1:0-1207 GCA_043766895.1 Aestuariivirga sp. | reverse complement strand
TCGTTGTTTCAAACGCATCGTGCACAACCAATTGCTTGGCTCCGGTTGCTTCCGTGTTGCATAAGGCCGTTGGCATCAGCCATGGTTTTATGACAACCATTCATGCCTACACTGGCGATCAACCCACGCTGGATACAATGCATAAAGATCTTTATCGTGGCCGCGCTGCTGCCATGTCGATGATCCCAACATCCACGGGTGCGGCAAAGGCCATTGGATTGGTTATTCCTGAATTGAAGGGCCGTTTGGATGGCACATCAATTCGTGTTCCAACACCTAACGTTTCAGTTGTTGATTTCAAATTTGTTGCCAAGCGCGCAACAACAATTGAAGAAATCAACGCCGCCATTAAGGCTGCTTCTGAAGGCCACTTGAAGGGAATTTTGGGCTATACATTGGCACCAAATGTTTCCATCGACTTCAACCACGATCCACATTCTTCCACGTTCCACATGGACCAAACCAAAGTGGTTGAAGGAACATTGGTTCGCATCTTGTCTTGGTATGACAATGAATGGGGCTTCTCGAACCGCATGAGCGATACAGCCGTTGCCATGGGCAAATTGCTGTAAACTTTTTTACATCGCATTTTTCTGGGGCCTGCCGAGCGTGGGCCCCTTTGCTTTTGTATGGCGATGATCTAGACATTTCACATGACCCAGCGCCCCCTTATTATTGCCCCGTCCATTCTTGCTTCTGATTTTTCCAAACTTGGCCAAGAGGTGACCGACATTGTTGGCGCCGGTGCCGATTGGATTCATATCGATGTGATGGACGGGCATTTTGTGCCCAATATTTCTTATGGCATTCCGGTTGTGCAATCTTTGCGCAAGGTTACAGACAAATTATTCGACGCACATTTGATGATTTCTCCAGCTGATCCTTATCTGGAAGCCTTTGCCAAGGCTGGATCTGATCTGATCACGGTGCATGCAGAGGCTGGCCCGCATTTGGATCGTTCGCTTCAAGCGATTAAAGCTTTGGGGAAAAAGGCTGGCGCTGCTGTCAACCCCGCAACGCCTGTTTCAGTTTTAGAGCATGTGATCAACCGCCTTGATCTCATATTAATTATGACAGTGAACCCCGGTTTTGGTGGGCAAAGTTTTATTTCAGCGATGTTGGAAAAAATTAAACAGGCCAAGGCGATGGTCGGCGGCCGCAACATTGATATTGAAGTTGATGGTGGCATAGACCCTTCAAATGCGCG
>JAYUHQ010000317.1:0-1214 GCA_043766895.1 Aestuariivirga sp. | reverse complement strand
GAAAATTTCTTGTTTGATGTTCAGCGCAGCAAGATCAGCGCGGATCATATCCATCATCATGGCAATGGCTTTATCACGCACAACGGGCATCCAATCATTTGTGCCTAAAAGCTTATCGCCAAATTCTCGTGCCAAAGCTTGGCCCACGGGCTTCAAATAATCACCGGGATAAAGCCCCGATGGAATTTCACCAATCTCTTGGCCCAATGCCTCGCGATACCGCAAAAACGCCGATTGGGCCAAAACATCAACCTGTGCGCCCGCATCATTGATGTAATATTCTTTGGTCACATTATAACCCGCAAAACTTAATAGCGAAGCCAGCGCATCGCCAAATACAGCACCACGACAATGGCCCACATGCAATGGCCCAGTGGGGTTTGCTGACACATATTCAACATTCACCTTCACCAGCGCTTTAAGCGTTGCCGAACCAAACTTTTCTTTCTGGTCAAGCGCTGATTGAATAAGTCGCGGCCAAACTGCGTCGTTTAATTTCAAATTGATAAACCCAGGCCCGGCTATGCTTGCGTCCAACACATCGGCATGAGTTTTCAAAATGGGCACGAGCAATTCTGCCAAAGCGCGTGGGTTCATGCCTGCAGGCTTTGCCAAAACCATAGCAGCGTTGGTTGATATATCGCCATGCGTAAAATCGCGCGGTGGTTCGGCCGTAATTTTTGAAACATCAAGCCCTGCCGGAATTTTTCCAGCAGCGGCCAAGTCCACCAAAGCCTGTGCGACGACATCTTGAAATTGTGCAAAGAGATTCATTGTAACTTTCGACAAATAAAAATGCCCTAACGAAAAAGCGGGTCAAGGTCAAACAAGCGCTTGTGTTGGTCAAGCGCATAACGATCGGTCATGCCCGCCAAAAAATCACAAACTTGTCTGGCATAATTGCTGGTGTCGCTGATGGGATGATCTTCACGCCAATCTGCGGGCAGCAGTTTTTCGTCATTCATAAACGCGTTAAAAAGATCGCGGATGACACGTTGTGCCCTTCCCATAATTTCCAAAACCCGCGGATGGCGATACATGCTGGTTGAAAGAAAGCTTTGCATGACACGATTATTTTCACGCATCTGTGCGGAAAAGCTGATGAGTGGCGCGCCCAGCGTGCGCACGGCTTCAGCAGATTTGGGCTTTGAATTTGAAATGTTGCGCGCCGATTGTTCTAACACATCGGCCACCATGGCTGAAATTAAACGGCG
>JAYUHQ010000316.1:0-1215 GCA_043766895.1 Aestuariivirga sp. | reverse complement strand
GTAATCCCCCCATTTTTGAGGGGCCGTTGGTGTAGAACTCACGCGGCGATTAGTTGTTTCGTTTGCCGGTTTAATTTCTGGGCGGGTGTTATGCCGCCTAGTCCCATGTTGGGGCGCTCATTGTTGTATGTCCAGAGCCATTGTGTGGCGTGATCTTGTACCTCGTTGATGGTTGAGAAGTTGTATTGGCCGAGCCATTCGTTGCGGACGGTTCGGTTGTAGCGTTCAATGTAGGCATTCTGCTGCGGTTTTCCGGGTTGGATATGACGCAGCGCTATGCCGTTGGTTGCCGCCCATTGTTTGAGCGCCTCACTGATATATTCAGGGCCGTTGTCGACTCGAATGGAAAGCGGTCGCCCGCGCCAGGCGATGATGCGGTCAAGAGAACGAATGACGCGCGGGGTTGGCAGTGAGAAGTCAACCTCAATGCCAAGGCCTTCGCGGTTAAAGTCATCCAGCACATTGAACAAACGAAAGGCCCGCGTGTCTTCCAGCCGGTCGGCCATAAAATCCATCGACCAGCTGACATTGGGAGCCTCAGGCACTGCAAGAGTATTCGGCACTGCCCGTATCAGCCGTTTTCTTGGCTTGATACGCAAATTAAGCTCCAATTCGCGGTAAATCCGGTAGACCCGCTTGTGGTTCCATGAGTGGCCTTTCACATTGCGCAAATACAAAAAGCACAGGCCAAAGCCCCAAGTGCGATGGGCCGCAGTGACTGCGATCAGTAAACCCGCAATCTCTTCGTTCTCATCACTGAGCTTGGGCGCGTAACGGTAACACGTTTCGCTCAAGCCAAAGGTTCGGCAGGCAAGTGCTACGCTTACTCCTTTTTGTGCCACAGCTTTCTCGGCCATCTGTCGGCGGTCAGATGGCCGGCCTATTTTTTTCCGAGGGCCTCCTTCAAAAGCTCATTCTGCATAGAGAGTTCGGCAAACATTTTCTTCAGTCTGCGGTTCTCTTCTTGAATGGCTTTGGTCTCGGCAATCATCGAGGCATCCATGCCGCCGTATTTAGCCCGCCATTTGTAAAATGTGGCATTCGATATCGCGTGCTGCCGGCAAAGCTCAACAACCGCCATCCCAGCCTCGGCCTGCTTCAACACAGACATAATCTGGGTTTCCGTAAATCTGCTCTTCTTCATAAAAATCTCCTCGTTCAATGATACCGAGAAAATTCTACTTCCAAAGGCCCCTCAAAAATGGGGGGA
This sequence comes from Aestuariivirga sp., assembly GCA_043766895.1. Classification (GTDB taxonomy): domain Bacteria; phylum Pseudomonadota; class Alphaproteobacteria; order Rhizobiales; family Aestuariivirgaceae; genus Aestuariivirga. The sequence goes on along the minus strand of JAYUHQ010000316.1, from coordinate 5 downwards.
TTACC
>JAYUHQ010000315.1:0-3514 GCA_043766895.1 Aestuariivirga sp. | reverse complement strand
CAAGCAAATGGCCGTTGTTGGAATTGAAGCTTTGATCAAATAAAATAGCTTTAATGCCATAGGCATTGAGCATTCCCGTAATCACTTCAGCGCGTGGCAAACTGTAAGATCGATAAGCCAATACAAGGTTGTGATCTGCGGCCACAGCGTTAAACCCGCCGCTCCACCATCATCTTTTTAATTTCTGAAATTGCCTTGGCGGGGCTCAACCCTTTGGGGCATGCTTTGGCGCAATTCATAATGGTGTGGCACCGATAAAGCCGGAATGGATCTTCCAAATTATCAAGTCTGTCACCTGTGGCTTCATCGCGGCTGTCAATCAGCCAGCGATAAGCTTGCAGCAAAACAGCAGGGCCTAAGTAACGATCGCCATTCCACCAATAGCTGGGGCAAGATGTTGAACAACAGGCACAGAGAATGCATTCATAAAGTCCATCAAGCAGCGCACGTTCACCCTCAGATTGTTTCCATTCGGCTTGCGGCGTTGGCGTGGTGGTTTTCAGCCAAGGTTCAATCGAGCGATGCTGTGCGTAAAAGCGCGATAAATCCGGCACCAGATCTTTAATAACAGGCATATGCGGCAAGGGATAAATCCGCACATCGCCCTTCACATCACCGCAGGCTTTCAAACAGGCCAGCGTGTTGGTGCCATCAATATTCATGGCACAAGACCCACAAATACCTTCGCGGCATGAACGACGGAAGGTTAGTGTTGGGTCTTGCTCATTTTTAATTTTGACCAAGGCATCCAAAACCATTGGCCCACAGTCATCCATGTTCACATGATAAGTATCAACCTGTGGGTTTTTTCCATCATCTGGGTTCCACCGATAAATCTTGAATGATTTGACATTCGTTCCCACCGGCATCGGATGAACCTTGCCGGGCTGGATTTTAGAATTTTGCGGAAGTGTGAATGCAACCATTCGTTGTTACTCTCTATTCAAGTACTTGCCGAGATCTATGAAGTGATAACGGTCACTCTTCCTAGTATGTGAAATCAGCGTTACACCAGTGGAATTAAGAACCTTTACAAAAGCCGCCCGATTCGTAGTGGGAAGCCCTTCTGCAACCAAGAATTTCATGTGGGGCCCTAGGCCTTCCCCATAAATTAGCAATTGCCCGATTGCTGTAAAAAATTCGCAAGGCGAGTCACCCGGCTTCACTTCAAACAGTGCTTTTTTTAGACCTTTTGAGACCACAATGTCAGGGAATATGTCTTTCGCCACTCTTTCGAGACGGTAATCCAGTGTCGAAAGCTGCTCTAGTAGGTCGTGAACGATCTTTGAATGCTGCGGATCTGTTGAATGACCTGCTCTGTTATGGGGGATCGCGGTGCCTGGACTAAATCCCACTTTTTGCGAATCCTCGTTCGACCGCCAACTAGAATTGTCCAAGCTGCTGGAATTGGCATAGATCGCTGACCTCTGTGCTCCCTTTGGCCAAAACTCCTTCATGGCTACATCGTTGCCGCCATCAAATTCGATGCGAAACCGATTATTGCCTTTTGCGTCCTTCCTCAAAAAGCTGATATTAGTTATCCATGCTTTAAAGAACGCTTGTCTATGATCTTCGTTTGAGACTGAACCATGCTTTTTCTTGTAACGATAGGATTGGCGACAGCAAACCAAATAACGTATTTTTTTATCACGAAATTCATCAACAATTGATTTCCTAAGAGGCCATTCTTCTGAGCCCCCCGATCCTCTGAGTTCTTGCACAGTCTCCGCAGTAAAAACGACTATCGTGTCGAGTTCTTCCACTTTCAATACACCCGTGCCTTTGGCTTGATGTAATCGATGTCTTTGCTCATCGTAAAGTTATGCACGGGGCGCGAGCCCAATGTAACTTTGCGTTTTGCCGAATCTGTCCAAGCCAAGGAATGTTTCATCCAATTTTTGTCATCGCGCTTGGGAAAGTCTTCGCGCGCATGTGCGCCACGGCTTTCCTTGCGGGCCAAAGCTGAATCCACTGTTGCTGCTGCCTGCAGAATAAGATTCTCAAACTCTAGCGTTTCAATCAAATCGCTGTTCCAAATCAATGAACGATCTGTCACTGAAATATCGTCGAGGGCGTTCCAGATTGATTTGATCTTGTCAGAACCCTCTTGCAAGGTTTGCCCCGTGCGGAACACGGCCGCGTCATCTTGCATGGCGCGTTGCATCTGGGCACGCAATACTGCCGTGGGCATCGATCCTTTGGCATTGCGATAGTGATCAAGCCTGGCAATTGAGGCCTGGCCAGCGTCCTTGGCCCAATCAGCATGTGATGAGCCTGGCTTTACAGTTTCAACACAGCGAAGTGCCGCAGCGCGGCCAAACACCACCAAATCAATCAGCGAATTTGAACCCAAACGATTTGCTCCGTGTACGGATACACATGCAGCTTCACCCACAGCCATAAGACCAGGCACAGTTTTTTCTGGATTCTTCTTGTCACCCGCCAAGGCTTCACCATGATAATTGGTGGGAATGCCGCCCATATTATAATGCACCGTTGGCAAAATGGGGATTGGTTCTTTGGTAACATCCACGCCCGCGAAAATTTGTGCACTTTCTGAAATGCCGGGCAAACGTTCATGCAGCACCGCCGGATCGAGGTGTTCAAGATGCAGATGGATATGGTCTTTCAATTTGCCAACACCACGGCCTTCACGAATTTCCAATGTCATGGAACGTGAAACCACATCGCGCGAAGCCAAATCTTTGGCTGATGGCGCATAACGTTCCATAAAGCGTTCACCGGCAGAATTGGTTAAATACCCGCCTTCGCCGCGTGCACCTTCAGTAATCAAACACCCCGCTCCATAAATGCCGGTGGGGTGAAATTGCACAAATTCCATGTCTTGCAACGGAAGGCCCGCACGCAGCACCATGGCGTTGCCATCGCCCGTGCACGTGTGGGCTGATGTGGCCGAGAAATAGGCACGGCCATAGCCACCGGTGGCCAAAATCGTTTGGTGGGCACGGAAACGATGGATGGTTCCATCTTCCATATTCAGCGCCATGATGCCGCGACAAGCACCATTTTCCATGATCAAATCCAGGGCGAAATATTCAATGAAAAACGCCGTGTCATAACGCAGAGATTGCCCATAAAGCGTGTGCAACATGGCGTGCCCCGTGCGATCAGCGGCCGCACAGGTGCGTTGCACTGGCGGGCCTTCGCCCATGTTCATCATGTGGCCGCCAAAGGGGCGTTGATAAATTTTGCCTTCTTGCGTGCGTGAAAATGGCATGCCGAAATGTTCAAGCTCATAAACAGCAGTAGGCGCGTTGCGCACCAGATATTCAATGGCATCTTGGTCGCCCAACCAATCAGCGCCTTTTACAGTGTCATACATATGCCACTGCCAGGAATCAGGGCCCATGTTGGAAAGCGATGCCGCAATGCCACCTTGGGCGGCCACGGTGTGTGAGCGCGTGGGAAACACTTTGGAAATGCACGCCGTGCGTAGGCCGGCTTGCGAAGCGCCAAGTGCTGCACGAAGGCCAGAACCGCCTGCCCCCACAAC
>JAYUHQ010000314.1:0-3515 GCA_043766895.1 Aestuariivirga sp. | reverse complement strand
TGTCTGCGGATGTTGCCAAGCTGTGATAGATGACTTCGCCGCTTTGGGTTTTCAGTGTCCAATCAACACCTTCCACGTAAACGTTGCCATCTTGCGAGAAGCGGCTGGAAAGCTCTAAACTTTCATCGCCCGCGTTCACGCTGGTGATCGCCGTGGTTTCAGCTGTTTGAGTGAAAGGGGCCGCAGTTTTAGATTGATCTTGCTGGCTGATGTTGGTGCTGGCGATGGCAGAACCAAAGCCCAACAGAAAAACCACCAAGCTGGCAGCATTTGCTGCTCTGGCTTGGTGGTGTTTTAGCGTTGAGCGGGTGCTATCGCCCATTGCTTTGTCCCCTGTTTAACTCTCCCCCAGCTCTCAGGCTGGCTTGATCTTTCAAGCAGGCCTTGGTTCTTGCCGCAATCAAATGCTTAATCATTGGTTAATGGCTTTGCTTGCATTGAACTTGAATTGAATCGGTTGAAATTTTCTGTGCCGCCTGCAATGTGGGGGCATGACAAAACTGAATGACACATCTTCGCTTCTGAATTTTTTGAAATCACGCAAATCAGCTTCCGCCAAAGCCATGGGCGCGCCGGGGCCAGATGCTGCGCAATTGCGCGATATTCTTGATATTGCGGTGCGGGTTCCCGACCATGGTAAGCTTAGCCCATGGCGGTTTATCGTATTTGAGGGCGCTGCCCGGGCAGGCGTGGGCGCAAAGTTTAAGGCCAGTTGGGCAAAACTTCACCCTGAACATGGCGCGGAAAGTTTAGATTTTCAGGCCAATCTTTTTATGCGTGCGCCTGTGGTTGTGGCCGTGGTTTCAACGGCTATGCCACACAGCAAAATTCCGGTGTGGGAGCAACAACTATCGTCGGCGGCAGTGTGTTTTAACATGGTATTGGCCGCACAGGCGCATGGCTTTGATGCGCAATGGCAAACCGACTGGGTGGCCTATGATGCTTCAGCCAAAGAAGCGATGGGTGTTGGCCCGGCTGAACATGTTGCTGGGTTGATTTATATCGGAACATCTGCGGTGCCTTTAGAAGATAGGCCACGGCCCGATGTGGCAACACTTTTGACGCATTGGAGCGTGTGATGGCAATTAAAGGCATATTGTTTGATAAAGATGGCACGTTGATTGAGTTTGATGGTTTCTTTGGGTTTACCTATTTAAAAATGCTGCAAAGCCATTTTGGCCACAGTGAAGCCGAAGCCCTTGCCATGTTGGTGAAAACAGGATTTGTGCCAGAAACTGGAACGTGCTTGGGGGGAAGCCCCTTGGCCTCTGAGCCGCTTGGCCACATTGTTCGCCTGTGGTGGCCTGACTTGCCTGAGGTTGTGACCAAAGCGCGGGCGCGCGAGATTGATGAAAATTTTGATCGTGAAGCCTTGCAAAAGCCCAAAGCAGTTGCAGAATTGACTGAAGTTTTTGATGAATTAAGAGCAGCTGGTTTTGTTTTGGGTGTTGCCACCAACGACGTGGAGGCAGCAGCCCATGCGCACATGTCTCACCTTGGGGTGGTTGACCATTTTGATCTGCTTATTGGCTCTGACAGTGTTTCGGCACCAAAGCCGCATGGCAATATGATCCGATTGTTTTGTGAAAAAATTGGTTTGCAACCCCACGAGATCGCCATGGTTGGTGACAATGCCCATGACATGAACGAGGCCCGCGCGGGCGGCGCTGGCCTGGCTATTGGGGTTCTGAGCGGCAATTCCACAACGGAAGATTTAGAACCCCTGGCCGACCATATCATCCACAACGTTGGGCACCTTCCGGCGTTGATGAAGCGCCTTCGCTGATGTTTTATGATGCCAAAACCAATGCTCATGGACTTGCGTTAGATCCATTTTACGCATTGGTTGTGCCAAGGCCAATTGCTTGGATTTCGACGATTTCAAAATCAGGGCAAGTGAATTTGGCGCCTTATAGTTTTTATAATGCGTTTTCACATAGCCCACATTATGCGGCCTTTGGTTCTTCTGGAAAAAAACACAGTAGAGACAACATTGAACAAACTGGCGAATTTGTTGTGAACATGCCAAATTTTGCACTGCGAGAGCCGATGAATGTAAGTTCTCTGGCCACCAGCGAAGATGAATTCATTCTTGCTGGTCTGGAAAAAGAAGCTTGTGTTTTGGTAAAGCCGCCTCGGGTTGCTGCAAGCCCGGTGTCGCTTGAATGTAAATATTTTCAAACAGTGCCATTGCCCAATGATGATGGCACCGTGGGCAACTTTATGGTGATTGGGCGCGTGGTGGGCATCCATATCGCCGACCAATTTATAAAAGACGGTCGGGTCGATACAGCCGCGATGCAACCTATCGCCAGGCTTGGCTATGCCGAATATGCCACTGTTGATAACGTCTGGCGAATGCGACGACCTTAATTTCTGATTGCATCTTTAGGTTGAAAATGAGAATCGGGTGAGTCGGTGTTTGGTCAAGATCGCCTCATAACCCACTAGTGTTGTGGCTGTGGATAACTCTAGCCGCTGCGAAGGTATAATTGATTTTTATCAATATGTTACTTTGAGCCCATGGGCTGTGGATAAACTGTTTAATGTCTCATTAACCATTCGGAGTCAGGACTCGCAATACGTGCAGCTTATGCGCGTGTGTGATGAGAGAGAGTTTGTCATGGTTCGTTGTCTGTTGATTGATAAAAACGCTGCTGAACGCAGTCGTATCTTGGGTTTTTTGAACGGTTTTGGATTTGAGTGCGTAGAGCGCGAAGGGGCCGATGAGGCCATTCGCTTTTGCCAGGAAAGCCTTCCCCATGTTGTGTTGATGGAAGCATCAGCCTTGCCGGCAACTAAGGAGTTTCTGCGCCTGGTGAAGTATCATGGCCAAACGCACCAGAAGCCCATTGTCATCCTGTATTCAGAAAACCCTGATCTTTCGGCCATGGGCAGTAGCATTATTCAGGGTGCTTCAGATTTTTTAGTGACCCCGTTTGATCGTGACTTGCTGCATTTCAAATTAGAGCAAGCAGGGGCTTTGCCTCATTAAAAAAACGCTAACGCACGGTTAAATTTTACAGTGAACAATTTGTTAAACCTTAGCGGATAGCGTCAATTCAAGTTTTTTGAGTTGGTGTAAAAATGAGTGAAGTAAATAGTCTTGGTTTAGATGTCAGCGTTTTCACCGGTGTCTTGGATATCGGTGATGTTGATGCACGCATGACGCTTACACGGCAATTGGTGGCGCTGATTGCTGATCCTGCCACGCACCCCATTGAGCGCCAACAAGTAACCCCCGTGTTGTTGAAACTTTCGGTGGACCCCTCGGTTGAAGTGCGTCGTGTTTTGGCTGAAGAGCTAGCTTTGGAGCCGTTGCTGCACCCGGATGTGGCATTTTCAATTGTTGCAGATATTGATGAAATTGCCCTGCCATTTTTGGCCCAAACGCCAGCATTAAACAGTTGGCACCAGATTGCAATTTTGCGCGTTGGCGATGAAGCAAGGCAAGTTACGGTGGCCAAGCGCGTTGATCTTAGCGCCGAGGCAGCAGTTTATGTGATTAAAACAGC
>JAYUHQ010000313.1:0-9302 GCA_043766895.1 Aestuariivirga sp. | reverse complement strand
GGCGATGCCGAATCAGGCTTCAAAGAATTCATCTCCAAATATCCTGATCATAATTTGGCAGGCAGCGCCGAATTTAAATTGGGCGAAACATATTTTGCTCAGCAGAATTATACCGACGCCGCCAAATCATATATGGCAAGCTATAAGCAATATCCCAAAGGCCGCCGCGCCCCTGATAGCCTGTTAAAGCTGGGCCTGTCGCTTTCACGCCTTGGCCAAAAAGACCAAGCCTGTGCCACCATTGGCTCGGTTGACGCTGAATTTCCCAATGCCGTAGAAATCAAAAAACGCGCGCAAGCAGAATTCAAACGTGCGGGCTGCTAAGGCCCTCAATTTCAATTTCATTTCAGCAATTCCAAAAATTGCCGTTGCTGTTTCAGGCGGCGGCGATTCCATGGCGCTTCTGCGTCTGCTGCTTAACGATCGCAAACCGGAAGCATTGGTTGCCCTTACTGTTGATCACCAGTTGCGAGAAGCTTCTGCCGCCGAAGCTGCTCGCGTCGCGACCTGGTGCAAAGACCTTGGCGTTCAACATGTCACACTAAAATGGCAGCACGAAAAAATAACATCCGCCCTTCAAGCAAAAGCCCGCAAGGCGCGCTATGACCTGATGGCACAATGGTGCAGCGAAAATCTTATTCCGGTTTTGCTTACCGCCCACACCATTGATGATCAGGCCGAAACTGTGGCCATGCGCCAACAGCGCACAACCAGCCCAAAAAGCCTAAGCGGCATTTGGCCCGAAACCGTTTGGAACGGCATTCAAATTTTGCGCCCCCTGCTCAATTCTCAACGACAAGATTTGCGTGCCTATCTCAAATCCATCGGCCAAAGTTGGATTGAAGATCCAAGCAACAGTGATGTGCGCTTTGAACGCATTCGCATGCGCAATTCACACCCACAAAATTCGTTGGCAGAGGTCGCCACAGCATCGCAGGCCAAAATTCTTCTCTCACAACAACAGGTGGAAATCTGGTGTGCGGAAAACTTATCTTATGATGCCCTTGGCCTTGCCACATTGCCCCGCACTCAATTTGAACACTTGCCAGATTTAGCCAAAGATTCAGTCATCGAAAAACTTTGTTTGAACGCCACTGAATTGGCCGAACGGCAAAGGCTTGCAACGTGGTTAAGCCTGCCAGAAAATGGCCGCCGAACTTTGGGCGGCATGATCTTTGCCAAGCGCAAAATCCATATTCTTGTAGCAAGGGAACCCAAACGCATTTCGCCAATGCCGGTGAACCTTGCGGCAAATACGCCCATAATTTGGGATAATCGCTTTCGCATCACCAGCGAAGTTGCTTCATCTGTTATCGCAGCGGTTTACATTAAACCATTGTTAAAAAATAATAATATCCACCCATTTGTGCAGCAAGGGTTGCCTGTTGTAATGCAAAATGATGCGATATTGGCAACGCCAGTGGCCCTGATCCACCCATCGATAAAATTCGAATTCAGCGTGAAATAAGCATGTATCGGATCTTGGATTTGCCCAAGCAAACACCTATGTTAAATCAACAGACAGATGCGGCCTGGCGCCGAGAAATTGAGGACACACGTGAATAACTTTCGCAATCTTGCAGTATGGGTCGTCATCGGCTTGTTGTTGGTCACACTCTTTGGAATTTTCCAAGGCCAAGTGCTGCATCCCGCAAGCAAAGAAATTACCTATTCAGAGTTTTTTGACAAGATAAATGCGGGCACAATTAAAACGCTTACCTACACCAATGGTTATGTGTCTGGCAAAGATACTGCGGGTGCTGCGTTTGAGGGCTATGTGCCGTTCACCGATCCTGATTTGGAAAAACTGCGCAACAAGGGCATTGATATGACCTTCCGTCCGCAGCAAAATGAAAGTTTCTGGTCAAGCGCATTGATCAATTGGGTTCCATTGCTGGTGCTGGGCGGCGTTATGTTGTTCTTCTTGCGCCAAATGCAAGCAGGCTCTGGCAAGGCCATGGGCTTTGGCAAATCAAAAGCCAAATTGCTCACCGAAAAATCGGGCAAGGTGATGTTCACCGATGTGGCTGGCGTTGATGAAGCCAAAGAAGATTTGCAAGAAGTTGTGGAGTTTTTGAAAGATCCTCAAAAGTTCCAACGCTTGGGCGGCAAGATTCCAAAGGGCGCTTTGCTCATCGGCCCGCCGGGCACCGGCAAAACACTGTTGGCCCGCGCCATTGCTGGTGAAGCTGGCGTGCCATTCTTCACAATCTCTGGCTCTGACTTTGTTGAAATGTTCGTCGGCGTTGGCGCAAGCCGCGTGCGCGATATGTTTGAACAAGCCAAGAAAAATGCACCCTGCATTATCTTCATCGACGAAATTGACGCTGTGGGCCGCCATCGTGGCGCTGGCCTTGGCGGCGGCAATGATGAACGTGAGCAAACTTTAAACCAATTGCTTGTGGAAATGGATGGCTTTGAAGCTAACGAAGGCGTGATCATTGTTGCGGCCACCAACCGGCCAGACGTGCTTGATCCAGCATTGCTGCGTCCGGGCCGTTTTGATCGCCAAATCACCGTGGGCAACCCCGATGTGAAGGGCCGCGAGCAAATTTTGGCGGTTCACATGCGCAATGTGCCCATGGCCCCAGATGTGGAAGCCAAAACACTGGCACGTGGCACGCCTGGTTTTTCAGGCGCTGATCTTGCCAACTTGGTGAATGAAGCTGCCTTGCTGGCTGCGCGCCGCAACAAGCGCATGGTGACACAGGCTGATTTTGAAGATGCCAAAGACAAAGTGATGATGGGCGCTGAACGCCGCTCGTTGGTGATGAACAAAGAAGAATTGAAAAACACCGCTTATCATGAAGCAGGCCACGCCCTTGTTGGCCTGTTCGTAAAAGGTGATCCGTTGCACAAAGTGACGATCATTCCGCGCGGCCGCGCTTTGGGTGTTACCTTCTATCTTCCCGAGGGTGATCGCCACAGCCACAGCCGTGAATGGTGTGAATCACGTTTGGCCATGTCTTTTGGTGGCCGTGAAGCTGAGCTGATTTTAGGCGGCAATAAAAATGTCACCACGGGCGCATCTGGCGATATTCAACAGGCCACTGAACTTGCACGCCAAATGGTAACCCAATGGGGCATGAGCGAAAAGCTTGGCCGCGTGCGCTATGGCAGCAATGACCAAGAAGTGTTCTTGGGCCACAGCGTTACGCAGAGCAAAAACATTTCTGAAGAAACTGCGCGTCTGATTGATTTGGAAGTGCGCACGCTTATTCAAAATGCTGAAAATACGGCCAAGCGCATTCTTACGAAATATCGCAAGGGTTTGCATGATATTGCCGCGGCTTTGCTTGAATTTGAAACCCTGACAGGCGCTGAAGTGCGCCAAGTGGTGGAAGGCAAAAAGATCAAGCGTGATGATGGCTCAACACCACCCACAGCAGAACGCAAGCCGCCATCTGTGCCGCGCACCAGCGGAAAACGCGCCGGCAAGCTGGAACCACAAACCCAGAGTTAAGCCGTGCAGCTTTCCAAAAACCTCAACCCAATGTCGATATCCCCGCGAAAGCGGGGATATCGCTTTAAACGGCCAAACATCGCCAGATGATTTATTTTCGCCCCCTTAGCCTTGTGTTCGGCCCCGATGCTATTGGTGCAATTGACCGTGGCACAGCGGGTCCACTTGGTGGAATGGCCCATATAGGCTTTTCGCAGATCGAAATAATCATCCGCAGCAATGGCCAAATTACCCGCGTTGTAAAATCTTTTGCTGAATGCAGCGCCGAACCTAGTGTCAAAAACATCTTGGCCGCCCGGCCAATGTTCGGCGGCGTGGCCCTTGATCAAACCCAGATCATGGGCATTGTAAACGTAACACCTGATAGTTTCTCCGATGGTGGAAAAAACTTCGCTGCTGAAACAGCAATCGCCCAAGGCCATGCGATGGCTGAACAGGGTGCCGCCATTCTTGATATTGGTGGCGAGTCAACAAGACCAGGCTCTGACCCCGTTGGCCTTGATGAAGAGCGCGCCCGCATCATGCCGGTGATTGCGGCTTTGGCCAAAAGCCACACGGTTTCTGTCGACACGCGAAAAGCCATACTGATGGCTGAAGCGTTGAGCCATGGCGCAAAGATCATCAACGATGTCTCTGCCTTGGGTTTTGACCCCGCCAGTGGCGCCACCGTGGCCAAGGCGCAAGCGCCAATTATTCTGATGCACGCCCAAGGCGAGCCCCGCACGATGCAACTTCAACCCAAATATGATGATGTGGCGTTGGATGTTTATGACGCGTTGGCGGCCCTTATCGCCAAAGCTGAAGCCGCCGGAATTTCTAAATCATGCATCTGCGTTGACCCCGGCATTGGCTTTGGCAAAACCTTCAAGCAGAACTTGCAGCTTCTCCAACAGCTCAGCCTGTTTCATGGGCTGGGTGTTGCTGTGCTTGTGGGCCTGTCGCGCAAGGGCTTTATTGGCGCAATTACGGGTGAAAAAACCGCTGCCAAGCGCGTTTCAGGCTCAATCGCCGGGGCATTGCAAGCGGCCATGCAAGGGGTGCATATACTTCGCGTTCACGATGTTCATGAAACGTTTGATGCTTTAACTGTTTTCAACGCCACACTCGACCCGCATTCAGCAGCTGTTTAAGTTTGTCGGATAGCACCTTTTGCGGGGACTATTGAATTTAGGGGACTTAAAAATGTCACGCAAATATTTCGGCACAGACGGTGTTCGCGGCAAAGCCAATGAAGGCGCCATGACACCCGACATTGTCATGAAAATCGGCATGGCCGCTGGCCAACTTCATCGCCGCGGCGGCCACAGGCACCGCGTGGTCATTGGCAAAGACACCCGCCTTTCCGGCTATATGATCGAACAAGCGCTCACCGCTGGGTTTTTATCTGCCGGAATGGATGTGTTTTTGTTTGGCCCTGCCCCAACGCCAGCCGTGGCTATGCTCACAAGTTCGATGCGCGCTGATCTGGGCGTGATGATTTCAGCCTCGCACAATCCTTATTACGACAATGGCATCAAAATTTTCGGCCCAGATGGTTATAAATTAACCGACGACAAGGAAGCCCAAATCGAAGAGCTGGTTGATAATCCTTCGCTGTTGAAACTGGCGCCATCAGACCAAGTGGGTCGGGCCAAGCGCATTGAAGATGCGGGCGCTCGCTATATTGAATTTGCCAAGCGCACCTATACTGCTGATACTGGCCTTGATGGTTTGCGCATCGTGATCGACACGGCCAATGGTGCCGCCTATCGCACAGCACCGCCCGCCTTGTGGGAATTGGGCGCAGAATTGATCATCATCGGTGATGATCCAAACGGCACCAACATTAATGATAAAGTGGGCTCCACCCACCCTGAAACCATGTGTCAACGCGTGCGCGAAACAAGAGCTGATATTGGCATTGCGTTGGATGGCGATGCAGATCGCGTGATCATTGCCGACGAAAACGGCAAGGTGATTGATGGTGACCAGATCATGGCCTTGATTGCCACATCTTGGGCCAAGCGCGGCATATTAAAAGGCGGCGGTTTGGTTTCAACCGTTATGAGCAATTTGGGGTTAGAACATTACATGGGCGCGCAAGGCTTAAGCTTGGCCCGCACCAAGGTGGGCGATCGTTATGTAGTAGAACACATGCGCCAACATGGCTTTAACATTGGCGGCGAACAATCAGGCCATATTGTGATGTCTGATTTTGCCACAACAGGCGATGGCTTGTTGGCGGCTTTGCAAGTTTTGGCAGAAGTTGTGCGCCAAGGAAAACCCGTCAGCGAAGTGTGCAACCTGTTCACGCCATTTCCGCAAATTTTGAAAAATGTAAAATTCAAAGGCGGCAAGCCTTTGGATGATGCCCATGTAAAATCCGCCATCAAAGATGCTGAGGCAATGTTGGGCAATTCTGGCCGGTTGGTCATCCGCCCTTCAGGCACAGAACCGTTGATCCGCGTGATGGCCGAAGGCCAAGACGAAAGCATGGTGCGCAAGATTGTGGATGACGTGTGCGGTGTTATTTCAAAGGCCGCGGCCTAAAGCTCCACCACCACGCGGCCACGGGTTTTTCCGGCAACAATATCGGCAGCCACGGAAGGAACATCGCGCAACTTCACAAACGTTGTGAGCTGGCGCAGCTTGGCCAAATCCAAATCTTTGGCCAACCTGTCCCACGCCAGTTGGCGGCGCGGCAATGGCGTGGTGACTGAATTCACACCTATTAACCGCACGCCGCGCAAAATGAACGGCATTACCGACGTGGGCAAATCTGTGCCTTGGGCCAAGCCACAGGCGGCCACACTTCCCTCTGGGATGATTTGCGAGATTACATTGGCAAGCGTGGTTGACCCTACAGAATCAATAGCCGCCGTCCAACGCGTTTTGGCCAAGGGTTTAACTGGCGTGTTGAATTCTGCCGCATCAACAATGCTGTTTGCACCTAAGTTTTTGAGAAAATCAGCCTCTTCCAACCGCCGTGTTGAAGCAACAACTTTAAACCCAAGCTTGGCCAATAACACAATGGCAACCGAGCCAACGCCGCCCGCAGCGCCTGTTACCAACACTTCGCCTTGCGCTGGCCCCACACCCTGCTCTTCCAACGCCATCACGCACAGCATTGATGTGTAGCCAGCAACGCCCACAGCCATGGCATCTTCAGGCTTCCACCCTTGGTTCAGCGGCACCAACCAATCACCCTTAACCCGCGCCACTTGCGCATATCCACCATGGTGGCCTTCGCCCACGCCCCACCCGCCCAACACCACATCATCACCAATGTTCCAACGGGGGTGGGTGGACGCTATCACTTTTCCGGCCAAATCAATCCCGGGGATCATCACCGGATTGCGCAAAATTGCGGCCTTGCCTGTAATGGCCAAACCATCTTTAAAATTCACTGATGAGTGAGAAACCCGAATGGTTACATCACCATCCATCAGTTGATCTGGGCCCCACTGTTCAAAATCAACTGTTTGACCAGTTTCGGTTTTGCGCACCACCAATGCTTCAAATTTTTCCATGCTCAAAATTTCACCGGTTCACCAAAGGCTTTGGCCGCCATTTCACCTTGCCACATGGCAAGATGGCCACGAACAAAGGTGCCAACGGGCCACCCTTGAACTTTCACGCCATCATAGGGCGTCCACCCACACCGGCTTTGTATCCACGCGTTTGAAATGGTTTCGCGGCGCTTCAAATCAACCACTGTAAAATCTGCGTCATAGCCTTCGGCAATGCGGCCCTTGTTTTGTAACCCGAAGATACGCTGCGGGCCAGCCGATGTTAAATCCACAAAGCGCTGCAAACTCAACCGTCCCGCATTCACATGATTCAGCATGATGGGCACCAAAGTTTGCACACCCGTCATGCCCGAAGGCGATTGCGGATAAGGCTTGGCCTTCTCTTCGAGCGTGTGGGGCGCGTGGTCTGAACCCAAAACATCAACCAAGCCAGATTGAATGGCTTTCCAAAGCGCGTCGCGGTGGCGGGCATCACGCACAGGTGGGTTCATCTGAAGCTTTGTGCCAAGCGTTGCATAGTCATCAGCCGAAAGTGTGAGATGATGCGGTGTCACCTCAACGGTGGCCACATCTCGCGCGGCGGCCAACAACGGCAATTCCTCTGCGGTTGATATATGCAGCACATGAATGCGCTTGTTGTGCTTTTTGGCAATGCGCAGCAGCCTTTCTGTTGAAAGGCGCGCTGCCTCTTCATCGCGCCATAGCGGATGAGACGCGGCATCCCCTTCTCGCTGATAGTTAACCCGGTCTCGCAAACGCATTTCATCTTCACTGTGAAAGGCCGCGCGCCGTGAGATTTTTGAAATAATCGCGTCAAGCCCAGAATCATCTTCCACCAGCAAGTCGCCTGTTGATGAACCCGCGAACACTTTAATGCCGGCGGATCCTTCCAACTTTTCAAGGGCAGATATTTCCGCAACATTGTCTCGTGTGCCGCCAACATAAAACGCAAAATCACAAAACATCCGGTGGCGGGCGCGCGCAACTTTATCAGCCAAAGCCTCAGCTGTTGTAGTGGTGGGCTTGGTGTTGGGCATTTCAAAAACCGCTGTCACCCCACCCATAACGGCGGCGCGGCTTCCCGTTTCCAAGTCTTCCTTATGTGTGGCACCTGGTTCACGAAAATGCACTTGGCTGTCGATCACACCGGGCAAAATATGCAAATTGCGGCAATCTAAAACCTCGGCTCCTTTAAACGCGCTCATTTCACCCAAACCCACAATCCGGCCTTGATGCACAGCAATATCTGCCACACCTTCGCCGTTGTGATTAACAACTGTTCCGCCTTTAAGAATGAGATCAATATGGTTCACGGGCAATCCTTGCTTCATGGGCTTACATTTCGTAAATGGTTGTGAGGCCCATGGCAACTGCAATGACAATACACCAAACAACATTCAATCGCCGTGCCCAGCTTTGCCTGAAGGGCGCGGGCATATTGGCATTTTTGCACAATATTCTCACATGCAATGTTGTTGATGTGAAAAGCGGCCAAACCGTTTATGGCGCATTGCTTTCACCCCAAGGCAAAATTTTACATGATGTTTTTGTGAGCAACGTGGATGGCGTTATTTGGATAAATTGTGCTGCATCAGGGCGTGATGATCTGATCGCCAAACTTAAACTTTATCGCTTGCGCGCAAAATTCGAGATTGAACCAATGCCAGATGACGCAGCCATCCACATGCAAGACCCGCGGCATCCTGATTTAGCCACGCTGGCTGCCTTTTCTGAAGCCTATGAACGGGCAAGATATCGCTTAGGCATTGCAAATTCGGCTGAAATTGGCAGCGGCAAACTTTTTCCTCATGAAGCAAATTTTGATCAATTTGGTGGCGTGAATTTTGAAAAAGGTTGTTATATCGGCCAAGAAGTTGTGTCGCGGATGCACCATCGCAGCACCGCGCGCAATCGTATTTTGCCGATAGTCTTTGAAAATGATCCGCCCACAGATGAAATTTCAATCACCTCAGGCGAAACGCTGATCGGCGAAATTCTGGGCCGCCATGGCAATCTCGGTTTGGGTATAATCAGGCTTGATCGTTTAGCAGAAGCCACGTTGCCTCTGATGAATGCAGCCACCCGCATTCATGTGAGCAAACCTGATTGGATGAAATTTGAAGTGATCATTCCAACGGTGGCCGCATGACAACCACCGTTCATCACGATGGCATATGCCGTTGCCATTGGTGCGGATCTGACCCAATTTACGTGCACTATCACGACACAGATTGGGGTGTTCCCGAGTATGACAGCCGCGCCTTGTTTGAAAAGCTTATTTTAGATGGCTTTCAGGCCGGCCTGTCTTGGATCACCATCTTAAAAAAGCG
>JAYUHQ010000312.1:0-9326 GCA_043766895.1 Aestuariivirga sp. | reverse complement strand
TGCGCCGAAATGCCCTTGTGGTGGAATGGTAGACGCGACGGACTCAAAATCCGTTTCCGAGAGGAGTGGGGGTTCAAGTCCCTCCAAGGGCACCATCTGCAAATGTCTATGCCACATCTTGGCCGTAATTTGTGTTGATGGCGATGTTACACAAAGCAACAAGAGAACGATCGGTTTGAACATATATCGGATCATATGTCTTTCGATCGCTGTTTGTCTCGCATTTGCGGCGAACGGCAAAGCAGCCGAACCCATCTCTGGGCCCTCGCTTTTGTTTGATCCGTTTTCTGGCGAGGTTATTTCACAAAATCGTGCCGGTGAGCCATGGTATCCGGCCTCACTGACGAAATTGATGACAGGATATGTGATTTTTAAAAAAATCCGCGAAGGATCTTTAAAGCTCGATCAACAGGTTCCTATTTCAGAACTTGCTCATTCCCAACCCGCCAGTAAACTTGGGCTGCCCGCAGGTAAAACCGTTTCTATTGATTATGCTTTGCAAGCCATGTTGGTGTATTCGGCCAATGATATGGCTTATGTATTGGCCGAAGCGGGTGGCAGTTCTATCGAAGGTTTTGCCAAACAGATGAATGCGGTAGCCCATGACTTAGGGCTGCAATCAACCCACTTTGTTAATCCCAATGGTTTGTTTGATCCAAGGCAAATTACATCCGCACGTGATATTGGCATTATTGCGGCCCTTATTATCAATCAGTTTCCAGAACACCTGCATTATTTCAATCAGGAATATGTCAAAGTGGGCAAGCGGCGCTTGGCCAACCACAACAGCTTGATTCGCATTATGCCTGAGGCAGTGGGCATGAAAACCGGGTTTGTCTGTAATTCCGGATATAATCTTGTTGGCTCTGCCATGAAAAATGGTCGGCAGCTCGTTTCGGTCGTGTTGGGCGCCAAATCGAGCGCCATGCGGGCAAAAATATCAAAAGATCTCTTAGAAAGTGGTTTTGGTGCGCTACCGGTGCCAAGCCACACCAAAGCCGCAGAGATTATTGATCAATCCTATGGCTCGATTGTGCCCGCTGATATGACCCCTACAGTATGTAAGCGCAAAGAACCCGTTACACCGGTGAATGCACACCGCATGTCGGGCTGGGGTGTTTCGTTTGGTACCTTCGACACCGCAGCAAAAGCCGATATGGCATTGCGCGGCCGCCTCATCAGCCCCATTGGCATTGACGCGGGAGGTATGGGTGGTGTGATCAAACTTGAAAATGCTGCAGGCTATACCGCTATGCTTTGGAATTTTGATCAGCAGAAATCTCAAACTCTATGCGCACAATATAAGATCGACGGCGCACCGTGTGATGTGATGCCCGATACGCTTTTGCAGCAAATGGCAGCTGTTGCGCCGCCTGATGATAATGCTGACATGGCAACAACCGATCAAGGCTCAGACGATGACAGCCTGAAGCCTCCTCCACCGATGAAAAAGCATAAATCAAAGTGAGTAGTGGCGCTCTAATCCCTGTTGCGGTTTTAACTGGATTTTTAGGCTCTGGAAAAACGTCTTTGCTCAATGCCATGCTCAAAGAATCAGTATTGGCCAACGCTTGCGTCATCATCAACGAATTTGGTGAGATTGGTATTGACCACCTGCTGGTTGAAAAATCAGACGATAATATTGTTGAACTTTCTTCGGGCTGTTTATGTTGCACCATTCGCGGCGATCTTATCGTAACAATAACAGATTTGCTGGCGCGGCGTGATCAAGGCAGCGTAAAAGCATTTGATCGGATTGTCATCGAAACCACAGGTTTGGCTGATCCAGCACCAGTTCTCCATGCTTTGATGCGCGATGATCTTTTGGTGCAGCGTTTACGGCTGGAAGGTGTGATTACGGTTGTTGATGGCGTGAATGGCTGGGATACATTGGACGCACACCCTGAAGCCGTAAAACAAGCTGCCGTTGCAGACCGTATTGTTTTGACCAAACTTGATTTGCTCAATGGCTTGGCCGGCGAAGAAAAAATGTTTGCGATTATCGGTCGATTACGCAAACTTAATCCCACTGCGCGGCTTCTCACCACGCATCGCGGCGAAGCAACTGCGGCCAAGCTTTTTACTATGGGGCTGTTTGATCCTGCGGGAAAAACTTTGAATGTTCAGGGCTGGCTGAATGATGAAGTTTTGGCAAAGCATGACCATCACCACGATGTTTCGCGTCATGATGCACATATTCGTTCTTTTGCCTTTCGCGATGAACGCGCGATTAGTCCGCAAGGCTTGGAGCTTTTCTTTGAATTGCTTGCTTCATATCATGGGGCGAACATGCTGCGCATGAAGGGGCTGATCAAAACTTCTGATGATCCATTGCGCCCGCTCGCCGTTCATGGCGTACAGCATGTGTTTCACCCGCCAGTCAGATTAAAAGATTGGCCTGATGGCATCGCTGAAACGCGGCTGGTGTTTATCGTGAAAGATATTGAAAAATCCGAGATTGAAGGACTGTTCAAAGCATTTACCGACCAAATTTCTGGTGGTGCGGCAGCCTTTACCGACAAAACACTTTCTTTGAACAGGTGATGAATGGCGCTGAAAGCGTATGGATTAAATAAATGCTCGACGTGCCAAAATGCATTGAGTTTTTTGGCAGAGAAAAAGGTGGCAATTGAATTTTCAGACTATTCGGTCGAAAAGCCAACCGCCGCGCAAATAAAGAAATGGATGAACGCTGTTGGTGGTTGGGAAAAACTGCTCAATCGCGCCAGCTATACATGGCGCGGGCTTTCCGAAGATGACAAAACTGATGTGACAGAAGCCAAGGCGATCACATTGGCGCTGGCGCACACAACTCTCATCCGCAGACCATTGATTGAATATGCTGATGGATCAGTCACGGTGGGTTTTTCTGCAAAAACGCGCGAGCGATTTTAACCGCGTATTAAAGGCCTTGTCATACACGTCGGCCCGCCTTCGCCTTTGCGGCAAATGTCATAGCCTTCGATGACTTCGACCTTAACACCCGCATCGCGCATGCGTTGTTCAGTGATGGGGTTTCCGGCCACCATCATGGCGTGGCGTGGGCCCAAGGCCAAAACATTGCAGCCCATGGTTTCAAATTCGGAATCGGGCACATCAACGAACTTAATGCCACGTGATGACAAAAACTCTAACAGTCTTCCTGCCATCAAGGGTTGATAAACCACCGCCAAATCTTGATCGAGTGGGCTTAAACAGCTCATCAGATGGAAAACATCGGATTTTCCTTTATAATGCGGCATATCAAACCACATGACTTCTACATCTGGGCCGCAGATGGCCTGGAGTTGGCGCACACCCTCAACATTGGTGCGATAGCCCACGCCGGCCAGCAGTGTATGGCGATCAATCCATACCAGATCTCCGCCTTCTATTTTGCCTTCTCCGGTAATTTCACCAGCGATTGGAAAGCCCAGCTTCTCCAATTGCTCACCATTGATTGCGGCTTCGTTGCGGCGCTGCGGCTTTCCCATGCGCGGGCGTACAAGGCCCTTTGGGGTTACGATCAAAGCGTCATGGGTATAGAGTCCGTCGAGGGTTAGGCCGTCATGTGCCCCCAACTCAATGACTTCAGCACCTGTGGCCTTCAATAGCTTGTCGACAACCGCAAATTCCTTATGGGCATTTTCAAGATTGGGGCGGGAGTGAAAGTTCAAATCCTTCCACTCTGCATCAATCTTTGCATCTGAAACAAAAGCAGATGCTGGAGAACGAAGCGCCACTTTTTTAAGTTGGCCCCAATTGTTGAATGCGCCAAAATCATAAGTCATTTGCGTTTGATCCTGAATGTTAAAATCTCAGCCGTCTTCTCTTGCGATAAAAGCGTGTGGCCTTGTTCATTGCAAAAGTGCGGCATGTCTATAGCAGCCATCGGGTCTGTTGCCAGTACCAGAAGCTCTGAACCACTGGTCATAGACTCAAGTGCCTTTCGCGCCTTTAACACAGGCAAAGGGCAGAGCAGGCCTGAAAGATCGAGTGTTGTGTTGGTCATGGGTCTATCTATAGTGATGCTTTCAGGTGGAGAAAAGCGTCGTGTCGGTGGTATTAAAAACGAACATCTTAGGAAAAGTTGAACAGCTTTTGGCGCGGTCTTCGCGCGATGATGGATTTGAAAAACAGCAAAGGCAATCACTTTCGCTTTTGTTGTCAGGCCCTGAAGGCGATTGCCATACCGGATTGACACGGCTTTCAGACGTGCGCACGCTACAAACCTATAAGCGCAACACAGTAATTCGCAATGTGCGACAAATTACGATGATTTCACTTGAAGAAATGGCAGATATCTCACGAGCGATGGGTTTGACCGAAATGAACGCATCTTGGTTGGGGGCCAATATGGTAACGTCCGGCATCCCCGATTTAACGTTGCTTCCACCTTCAACGCGCATTCAATTTCCATCTGGAGCAACGCTGGTTGTAGACACTGAAAACTTACCCTGCCGACAAGTTGCTGATGTAATTGAGAAGGCGCACCCAGAAAAGGGTGCGTTGTTCGTAAAGGCTGCAACACACAAGCGCGGAGTGACCGCTTGGGTCGAATGCGAGGGCTTGGTGAATGTTGGTGATCAGATTAAAATTTTCATTCCCCCACAACGGATCTATTCACACGCATGAATATACTTGGTGCAATTATTGCTGGTGGAAAATCAACCCGCATGGGGTCTGAAAAAGCGCTTCTCAAGCTTGGGGCAAAGACACTTATTTTGCGTGTGGTAGAGCGCCTTTTGCCGCAAGTCGACGATGCCATTATCAATGCGAATGGAGATACCAAGCGGTTCGAATTTCTTGAACTGGATATTGTTCCAGATATTGAAACAGACTTGCAGACACCTTTGGCTGGCCTCCATGCGGCATTGCTTTATGCCGCTGAAGAAGATTTTGATGCGGTGGTAACGGTGCCTTCAGATACTCCGTTTTTGCCGCGCGATCTGGTGACAAAACTTTCAGGCGATAGGCCGGCCATCGCAAATTCAAATGGCCAAGACCACTATCTTACGGGATATTGGCCCACAAAACTTTTGCCTCATGTTGAGAAGGCCCTCGCCATGTCAAACCGGGTGCAGGATTGGGTTGCGCGTTCGGGTGCCGTGAAAGTCAATTGGCCCATACAATCTTATGATCCTTTCATGAATATCAATACTCCGGCTGATCTCAAAGCAGCGCTTATGCTTTTGCCAAAGGTCCGCTGAATGACGCGTATTATCGGTGTTTGTGGTTTTAAAAACTCGGGAAAAACCACGCTCGTCGAAAAGCTGGTGCGCCATCTTTCGGGGCTTGGCTATAAAATTTCCACGATCAAACACGCTCACCACGATTTTGATATCGACCACGAGGGGCGCGATAGTTTTCGGCATCGCAAGGCAGGTGCAGTAGAAGTGGCGGTGGTTTCACAAAACCGCTTCGCTATTATGAATGAATTCAGAGGGGCAGAGCCGCCATCGCTTGACGAGATTCTGGCCAAGCTTTCGCCTTGTGATCTGGTAATTGTTGAGGGTTATAAGCGCGATACACATGATAAGATCGAAGTCCGAAATTTAGAATTGGATCATCCGATTCTGGCTGATGGTGACGCAAAGATTGTGGCTGTGGCAGCAAATGGCCCAAGCCGTTCGCAGGTTCCGGTATTTGACCGAGATGATGTCCAGGCATTGGCACAGTTTATCGTTGCCCACGTAGGCTTGTCGGAAAAAGACTGACCCAAGTCGTTCCATTCTCACCTCTGTTGAGTTTTACTCACTAATGCTAGAACACTGAAAAAGGGTGTTTCGATGAAAAGCAAAGCAAAAGTTGTTGTCATTGGTGGCGGTGTTGTGGGGGTTTCAACGCTCTATCATCTGGCCAAGAAAGGCTGGAGCGATGTCGTTTTGGTTGAACGCAAAGAATTGACATCAGGATCGACTTGGCATGCCGCAGGCTTGTTGCCGCTTTTCAACATGTCTTATTCAGTTGGTCAAATTCACAAATATTCAGTGAAGCTTTATGGTGAGCTTGAAGCCGAAACTGGCCAAAGTGTTGGTTTTAAGAAAGTTTCGAATATTCGCATTGCCCGCACCAAAGATCGCTGGGACGAATTTATGTATTATGCGGGCATTGCTGAAACACTCGGCATTAAAGTGAACAAGTTGACACCTGAACAACTCAAGGAAATTTGGCCTCTCTGTGAGATTGATGGCATTATCGGTGCCATTCAACATCCTGATGATGGTTATATTCAACCGGCAGATTTAACCCAAGCCTTGGCTAAGGGCGCGCGTTCGCGCGGTGCTGAAATCTATCGGAACACTTCTGTCTTGGCGATAGAACAATTGCCATCAGGTGAATGGTTGGTGAAAACCGATCAAGGCGATATTACATGTGAACATATCGTATCTTGCTCAGGCAACTTTGCCCGCAAAACCGGTGCTATGGTTGGTTTGGATATTCCGGTTATTCCGGTTGAACACCAGTATATCGTTACCGAGCCCCACCCGCTGATTAAAGAACGCCAAGCCAAAGGTTTGCCAGAAATGGGCGTTCTGCGTGAGGCTGATTCAAGCTGGTATATGCGCGAAGAAAATGGTGGGCTTTTGCTTGGGCCATATGAAAAAGGTGCGCCGTGCTGTTATGTTGATGCTCCATCGGATCAATCTGAATATGAATTGTTCCAAGAAGATTTGGATCGCTTGGGACCTTATATTGAAACCGCCATCACGCGGGTGCCTGCTTTTGGCGAAGTGGGCATCAAGAAAGTTTATAATGGTGCGATTGCTTATACGCCTGACGGCTCACCCATTATTGGTCCTGCGTGGGACAAAAAGAATTTCTGGCTCAATGAAGGCCACTCTTTTGGTGTGACGGCTGCCGGTGGTGCAGGCTGGCAATTGGCTGAATGGATTGTCGATGGAGAACCCACCATTGATATGATGGGTGTGGACCCTCGCCGTTTTGGTCCCTACGCCACCAAGGGCTACCTCATCGAAAAAAACGAAGAAGCTTACGCCAACGTGTTCACGCCGCATTTTCCTGAAGAAGAACGCATTGCCGCGCGGCCTTTGAAGCGCACGCCGGTTTATGACCGCATGAAAGATATGGGCGCGGTATTTGGTTCCGTATATGGTTGGGAACGGCCGGGTTGGTTTGCACCGAAAGGCTATGCGCTTTCAGAAGCTGAATTGAACAAGCAAGATACTTTGACCAATCACAACCATGCGCCTGCCACCGATGATGGTCGCATTGTTGAAAAATGGTCGTTCCGCCGATCAAACTCGTTCCGCTTTGTGGGCGAAGAATGCCGCAATGTGATGGATAACGTGGCGCTACAAGACATGAGCGCCTTTGCGAAAATGGAAGTGTCGGGTCAGGGTGCTCGTAACTGGCTTGAAGTTATTCTCGCCAATAAAATTCCAAAGAAACAAGGTCGCATAGCTTTAACCCATCTGCTCACGCCATCTGGCGGGGTTCGCGCTGAGTTCACGGTTTATGAATGGGCTCCGGGGCGCTTCTATCTTGTTTCAGCTGGTGCATTTGAACGCCACGATCATGATTGCTTGCGCAAACTTTTGCCTGCCGATGGTTCGGTGCGGTTGAACCCACTCACCACGCGCCTTGGTGTGCTTGTATTGGCGGGTCCAAACTCGCGCAAAGTTTTGCAGAAATTAACGGGTGCTGATCTCTCGAACGAAGCCTTCCCTTGGCTTTCGGGCAAAGAGATTGCGGTGGGCACGGCTTCGGCTCATGTGTTGCGCGTAAATTTTGTGGGTGAGTTGGGATATGAATTCCATTCGCCCGTCGAAAGCCAAATTGCTTTGTTCGATCAATTGATGGAAGCAGGCAGAGAATTTGGCATTAGGCCATACGGCATTAAAGCGATGTCGAGTCTGTCGATTGAAAAATCCTATCGCCTCATTACGCGTGAACTTTCGATTGAATATTCAGCTTATGAGTCGGGTCTGGATCGTTTTGTACATCCTGCTAAAGGCCCGTTCATTGGGCGTGATGCTTTGGTGACTGCAAAAGAAAAAGGCCTCAACTGGAATTTTGTGACCATGGAAGTTCACGGCATCACCGATGATCATTCTGATGCGCGGGGATCTGAACCCATCTATTCCAATGGCACATTAATTGGCCGGGCCACCAATGGTGGTTTTGGCTGGCGGGTCAATAAATCATTGGCGCTGGCTATGGTCAAACCAGGCTATTCGGCATTGGGTACCGAACTTGAGATTAAAATTCTCGATAAAATATTCAAAACAACGGTGATTGCTGAAAGCCCTTATGACGGAGACAATATAAAACTTCGTGGATAACCGCTTTGTTCAACTGCAAATTGTAATATCTGCGCTGTTCACTTGCGGCGGCATTTTCTTTCGCTAAAGTCATTTCGATTCGGGGAAGAAATGGTGCCGTCAAAACAGGGATTTCAAACAGGAGTAGGTTATGTGCTCCTCGCCAATTTAGGATGGAGCCTCTCCGGGATTTTTGTTCGTTTAATGCCTGATCTCAATTTTTGGCAAATCAATGCCTGGCGTGGGTATTGGTCGGCAATTGCCCTGTTGGTCTATTTGTATTTGGCTTATGGCAAAAATTCCTTACGGAAATTTGCTGAGCTGCCTAAAGTGGCGCTTATATCATCGGCACTTTTTTTCGCATTCGGGACAACTTTTTATGTTTTGGCTTTAACCAAAGTGAGCACTGCCACAGTTGCTGTCATCGGGGCAACGTCGCCGTTGTTTACAGGTTTGCTCAGCCCATGGCTGACTGGTGAGCGGCCCAAAATTTTTGCATGGTTTGCGGCTGTGTTAGCTTTGGCTGGAATGACTGTGATTGTTTATGGCGGATTGGAACGCGGGGTTTTCATTTGGCAATTGTTCTGCCTCGCGGTGCCATTGGTTTTTGCTTTGCAAACATTGATGCTGCGGCGCTATCGCAGATATGATGTTATGCCCGCAATCTGTGTGGGTGGAATTCTTACTTTTTTAAGCTGTAGTTTGATTAGTATTTTCATCGATCCAAGTTTCAATGCCCTTACCGTTGATTTTCATAATATGCTGTTGCTGCTGGCCATGGGCCCGGTGCAACTCGCCATTCCGCTTATATTTTATGGCATGGGTGCCAAAACTGTTTCAGCCATCACACTTTCTCTTCTGGCGATGATGGATGCCATTATCAATCCATTTTGGTCGTGGTTGTTTGTGGGCGAAGTGCCGGAGCAACTGGCTTTCATCGGCGGCGGAATTATTTTTCTGGCGGTTATTATCAGCACTGTGGGCGAAAATTACTCTTCAAAGCCACTCACCTGAGAATGACGCGGTTGCAGGCAACGGCCATTGGCTTTTCAGCCATACTGA
>JAYUHQ010000311.1:0-9328 GCA_043766895.1 Aestuariivirga sp. | reverse complement strand
CATTGCCCGCCCGCGAAATTCTTGAAAAAGAAGGCGTGATGGTTATGCCCGAAGCCACGGCCAACCGGCAAGAAATTAGGCCTTTGCGTATTGGGCTTTTGAATTTGATGCCCAATAAAATTAAAACAGAAACACAATTTGCGCGCCTGATTGGTGCAACGCCTCTGCAGGTGGAATTGACACTTGTTACAACGGGAAGTCACACGCCCAAGAACACACCCCAAGAACACATGTTGGCATTCTATAAAAACTTCGACGAGATTAAACACGAGCGTTTTGATGGCTTTATCATCACAGGTGCTCCTGTTGAATTGTTGCCGTTTGAAGACGTAACCTACTGGGAAGAACTGTCGGAAATTTATCGTTGGACACAAACCCATGTGCATTCAACTTTCAATATTTGCTGGGCGGCACAAGCGGCGATCTATCATTTTCACACTGTGCCGAAATATGCTCTCGCTGAGAAAGCTTTTGGCATTTATCGCCACCGCAATTTAAATCCGGCTTCAGCTTATTTGCGTGGCTTTGCTGATGATTTTGCCATGCCCGTTTCACGCTGGACTGAAAATAGAAAGTCAGATTTGCCGCCAAACAAGGGGCTGGAAATTTTGATGGAGTCTGATGATGTGGGCTTGTGCCTGATCAATGATGCAACCCATCGCCAGCTTTATATGTTCAATCACATTGAATATGACACCAACTCTTTGGGCGATGAATATCGCCGCGATGTTGAAAGTGGCAAGCCGATCAACAAACCGGCACATTATTTTCCAAATAGCAATCCAGCACTCACTCCCGAAAATCGGTGGCGCGCGCATGCCCATTTGCTGTTCGGCAATTGGATCAATGAAATGTATCAATCAACGCCTTATGATCTGGCCGATATTGGCAAATAATCTTGAGGTCTTTTCTCAGCTCCAACGCACTGCATAAACTTGTGGCAGGGTTGAGGTTACCAAGCCCCATGTGTCGCCTTGATCTTCACTTACCCACACATTGCCTGTGGTAGAGCCCATGGCCAGTTTATTGCCTGTGTCGTCAATGGCCAGCGCGTGGCGAAAAACCACGTCATAGGCGTTCTTTTGGGGCAGGCCGCTTTTTAAACTTTTGAAGGTTTTGCCACCATTGCGGGTGCGGGTGACAACCAAGGCACCATCTACGGGAATGCGTTTTTCGTCTTTGATGCCGGGAACAAACCAAACGGTGTCTGGGTCTTTGGGATGCACAACCACGCCAAAGCCAAAGCTTGAAGGTTTGGCATTTACGCCTTGCCATGTGTTGCCATTATCGGTTGATTTGAAAATTCCGGCATGGTGTTGCACCCAGAACTTTGTAGGATCAGCCAAACATTGCACCATCATATGGGGGTCTTGTCCATCTGGGCTTTCAGCTTCAGATTTTGGGCCATTGTCAAATTTCATGCCATGGGCAGATTGGGCCCAGGTAAGGCCGCCATCTTCGGTTCGCCATACGCCCCCACAAGACACAGCCACACGAACGACATCAGGGTTGCGCGGATCAACACAAATTGAGTGAATTCCCGGAATATCTGCGCCGCCGCCCAGCCATTTGTTGCGATCAGGATGGCGCCACAGGCTTTCCATCAGCTCCCACGTTTGGCCACGATCATTTGACTTGAACAGGCCGCCCGGCATTGTGCCACACCACAATGTGCCCTTTTGTTTTGGCCCGCCAGTTTCAAGTGCCCAAATCAATTGGGTTGACCAATTTACCGGCTTTCCCCAGCCATCTTTATCGTCCAATCCTTCGGGCTTTTCAGGATATTTGGGGGCTGGAATTTCCACCCATTTGGATTTGCCTTTATCACGCCTGTGAAGTTTTATGCCAAAATGGCCGTGGTTCAGCGCGGCATAATCGGTGCCGTCTCTAGCATCATGCAGAGCCAGTGTTACATTATCGCCCAAGAAATGAGAATTTTTAATGGCCCAAGAATTTCGGCCTTTTTCGAACTCAAAGAGGCCTTTGCGCGTTGACACCATAATTCGCTTTTGCATTTTATCCTCCTGAAAGAGCTTGCATCACCCAGATTTCTGAATCTGGCTTCACGGCATCGGTGAATTTTTGAAGATCAACGATGGCTTGACCATCGATTAAAATGCGCATGTGCTTTCGCAAATGACCCTGATCATCAAGCACATATGTTTTCAGGCGCTCATTTTTTGCAAATGCTTGTTGCAACGCTTGATGAAGTTGTGTTGCAACCACATCAACGGCAGGCGAATCCACATGCCGGCGAAGGTTTGATGTGAAATTTATTTTAGCCATGTGCCACTTTAACATAGTGTAACAATTTCGCTAGAGGAGTAGTGATTGCTCATGATGAAACGTCGACAATTTATAACATTGCCATTGGTTTTCGTGCCTGTGGCCGCGCAAGCCCATTCCTATAAACTTGGCGCTTTGGCCATTGGCCACGCTTGGGCCAGGCCTTCCAGCGATCGGGAGACCGAAGCCATGATGCCAATTGCCAACACGGGTTCTGAAATCGATTATTTGCTGAAGGCCACCTCAGCCGTGTGTGACAGGATTGAATTTCGGGTTGAAAAGCAAAAGTTTGAAAAGTTGGAACTGGCCATCGGCCGGCCATTTCCCATGCGGCCCAAAGGCCCCCATTTGCAAATGATCGGGTTGAACAAGGTTTTGGCCCAAGGTGATGTTGTGGCCATGACCTTGGTTTTCGAAAAGGCTGGCACGATTGACATTGAACTGCATGTTGAAACCTCGCCTGGCGCCTAAGGCAATTGCACCATGTCGCCGCAAACCAAAACCATCATTGGTGCCATAACCGCGCTGTCTTGCTGCAATATTGCCTTGGGTATGACAGTGCAGCTGGTGCCGCTGGTGATGGATGCTGAACATGACTCTAAACTGCTGATTGGCCTTAACACGACAATTGGTCAGCTTGGTGTTTTGATCTCTGGTTTTTCTCTGCCCTATTTGGCAAGGCGCTTTCAAGGCCGCATGATGGTGTTGGTGGCGGTTGCCCTGTTAATTGTTTCCATGTTCGGATTTGCATTTTTGCAGCCGCATTGGGGCTGGTTTGCCGCCCGCTTTCTGTCTGGGTTGTGTATTTCCATATTGTTCACCACCAGCGAGACGTGGATTCAATCTTCAGCAACTGACCAATCACGCGCGCGGGTGATGGGCCTTTATATGAGCATGCTAACGGTGACATTCGGGGTGGGGCCATTTCTCATTCCATTCACTGGCTTTGCTGGGCCTTGGCCTTGGTTTGTGGGCATGGGCGCAATGGCCTTTGGGTTTTTGGTAATGAGCTTTTTGGCCGTAGAAGAATCGGCCCAACACCAAACTGGTGCACGCTTTTTGCCAACGCTGGCCAAAGCCCCACTGGTTTTTATATGCGTGGGGTTCACCACATTATTCGAAGCAATTATGCTGAGCTTTTTTACTCTTTATGCCATTGCCGAAGGGTTGTCGCTGGCCACAGCTTCATCGGTTTTGGGTTTTGGAATTGCGGCAGGTTTGTTGTTCTTTTATCCCATTGGCCAACTGGCCGATCGGTGGTCACGGCGCGGCACAATTTTTGTATGTGCAGGCGTGGCAATTGTATGTTGTCTTTTACAGCCTTATTTCATCGCAAGCTGGTTGATTTGGCCCTTGATTGTTCTGTTACGCGCAGGAGCTTTTGGCACCTATCTCAACGGTTTTGCCATGTTGGGGGATACCTTCAAGGGCGCAGAATTGGTAACAGCATCTGCGCTGGTTTCAATTTTATGGGGCGTGGGCGGATTGATTGGCCCGCCCGTAACTGGCTATGCCATCGACCATGTCGGCATATGGCTTTTGCCGTTGGTTATGGCCGCATGTTATGTGCCGGTGTTGCTGGCTTCTGGGTTTAATCTTCAAGCCAGCGCTGCATCAAATTCGCTTTGATTTTTAAGGCAACGTCAATGGCGGCGCGGTTGGTTTGCGTCACCCGCAGGGATGCGATTAGATTTTCCAGATCAAACAGTGTTTCACGATCTTGGGCAATGCGAATAAAACTGCGCACCCAACCAACAATGGCAAGGCGCGACCCTGATGTTACCTCTTCAACCCGGTGCAGAGCCGTTGTTGGATAAAGCACCAAACTTCCGGCGTTGAGTTTATAGTGTTCTTGGCCTGCAGGACTTTCAATAATCAATGCGCCGCCTTCGTAAGATTCTGGTGCGCTTAGAAACAGCGTGAAAGATAAGTCGACACGTTGGCCGGCCATTAAAGGCTCATCAACATGCAAGCCATAGGCATTTCCAGATTGATATTTACTCAACAGGGTTTTGATGATGGTTTTGGGTTGGGCTGCGGCTTTGAACATTGGATGCGCCAACAGCTTTTCCTGGGCCATGGCTATTATGCGGCTTGCCAGCTCACCTTCGGCTTGCTGATTGCGTTTAACCTCGCGGGCCTGCCAACCTGCAGTTTTGGCACCATCAGCAAAAATTTCAGGCGCTGCGACAATGGCGTCTGTCCACGTGTTTAGCAGGGCATTTTCAATGATATTTTCGATGCAGATCAACATTTTTTATTTCCGACTAATTTAATCAGGTATTGTGCTTGTGCAGATAGCATGATATTTCGTTTGTGCAAATGGAGAACATTATGGAACGGAAATTGAAGATTTTGGCGGGTTTGGGTGTGGCAGTTCTTGTGGGGCAAGCTCAAGCTATGCCGATTGTGTTGCAGCCGCAATCATTTGCCCATTTCACGCTGACAGCGGCTGGCGAAGCTGGCGAAAGTGGCACAGTGGCAAAAGCTGCTGACGGGCAATCTGAATATATTGCAGCACTTGGGTTGATCGATGCCTATGTGCGTTTGGCTGATAGGCTTGATAGTGCTGATGCCCGAGCCCGCATTAAAAAATTGGCTTTGGATCTTTCACCCACATTGAAAAAGCACAAAGCAGCGCTTTCAGCAAAGGCGCTCAAAAAATTAGCCACAGCACAAACTGCCATCAAGGCCGCGCGTGGAACTGGCGAAGATGTATCAGCGCATAGTATGGTGGTTGCAGTTTTGTCGCTGGTGCAAAATGCCAATCAAGAATTTTCAACCAATGGCATTAGCCGGAAATATAAAGGCTTGAGCGCTGCGCAAAAAGCTTGGGGACAAGTGCAGGCAGCAAAAGCAATTATGGCTGATATTACGCCGCAAGAACGTGATGAACATAATGCCCCCCTACAAGAAATTGACGCAGCTTTGGCCTCGCTTGAGCCACTATGGCCCGATTTAAAACATGATCAGCCAACTAAGGCAGACCCAGCCTTGCTTGCTGCGGCGGCAGCGAAAATTGAATTTGCTTCCTCAGCGATTAAATAGCGAGACTTGATTTTGACATGAGCCGCCGCCATATTGCAATTTCACTTCATGGGGGACGCAACATGCGTATTGTTAAATTTGTAATTCTTGGTCTTGTCGCAATGATGTTGGCGGGCTGTGGCATCAACAACGTGCCAACCTATCAACAGGCGATGAACGGCAAATGGGCCGAGGTGCAAAATCAATATCAACGGCGCGCAGACCTTGTGCCCAATCTGGTTGAAACGGTGAAGGGCTATGCCGCTCAAGAAAAAGATGTGTTGACCGCTGTTGTTGAGGCGCGCGCCAAGGCAACTTCTATTCAATTGTCTCCTGATATTATCAACAACCCCGAAGAGTTTCAAAAATATCAAGCAGCACAAGGCCAGCTTTCGCAGGCTTTGGGCAAGTTGCTGTCGATCACTGAGGCTTATCCTGATTTGAAATCAAACCAGAATTTCTTAGCTTTGCAATCACAGTTGGAAGGCACAGAAAACCGCATTGCCGTGGCCCGCAAAGATTATATTGAAGCGGTGCAAGTTTATAACACTGAGCTTGTAACAATTCCCGGCCGTTGGTGGGCTGCTTTGCTTTATCCAACGGCAAAACCTGCGGCCAATTTTGATGCAACGCCGGGTTCTGCTACGCCGCCGAAAGTTGATTTCAACAAGCCTAAGGCTTGATTTTAAACATGCTTCGCCTTCGGGCTATCATTGTTATGCTTGCGGCATTTGTTGCCGCAGGCATTGCATTTTCAGCACCCAATCTTCCTGCTTTAACGGGCCGGGTGGTGGATGGTGCTGGCATTCTTGACAGCACCCAAAAAACCATTCTTGAAAATCGTTTGCGCGATTATGAAGGCCAGTCTGGCCATCAGATTGCCATTGCCACAGTGCCATCGCTGGAAGGCTATGACATTCGCGATTATGGCAACCAACTTGCCCGAAAGTGGGCGCTTGGCCAAAAGGGCAAAGATGATGGCGTGTTGGTGTTGGTGGCCCCCAATGAACACAAAACATCCATCGAAGTTGGCTATGGCCTTGAGGGTGATTTAACTGACGCCACATCTTCAATCATCATTCAACATGCAATGGTTCCGCATTTTAAAACCGGTGATTATTCGGGTGGGCTTTATGCGGGCATTGACGATATTGAAAAAGTAATTGGCGGCCAAGGCGATCAGGTTGTGCAAGCGGCCCAGCAACAGCCAGCGCCCACCCTTGCTGATATTTTGCCCTTCATCATTTTCTTCTTTGTCGTGTTGATCATTGTTTACAATGCCTCGCACGGGCGGCGGATGATTTTCATTCCCGGCGGCATCGGTGGCGGTTTTGGCGGGGGCAGTGGCGGCGGCTTTGGCGGAAGCAGCGGCGGTGGTTTTTCAGGCGGTGGTGGCGGCTTTGGCGGCGGCGGTGCCTCAGGTGGATGGTAGCATGTTAATGTGGGGCCATGATCTTTCGCCTGAAGAGCGCAGCAAAGTGACGTTGGCGATTAAAAAGGCTGAATTGCAAACCAGTGGTGAGATTGTGGTTGTGGCAGCGCGTGAAAGCGATGACTATATCCATGTGCCCATTCACATTGCTGCTGCCTGTGCATTGGCTGTGCCGTTTTTAATGCCGCTGTTGGCGCGGTTTTTTCCCTGGTCTGCGGTTTCGTTGAGTTGGGTTTTTGCCACCCAATTGATCGTGTTTATTGTGGTGGCCTTGGTATTAAGTTTGCCGGTTTTTAGATATATGATTACGCCAAACCGCTTGATGCGAAAATATGCGCACCGCAATGCTGCCACGCAGTTCTTGGCTGTAAATACCCACGGCACCGGCGGGCGCACGGGCGTTTTAATTTTTGCGTCATTGCTGGAACGCTATGTTGAAGTGATTGGTGATACAGCCATTGCCCAAAAAGTGACGAAGGCCGATTGGCAAATAATCATTGATGCGATGTTGCCTCTGCTTGCAAACAACCAGACGACAGATGCGTTGGTTGTGGGGGTGGAGCATTGCGGCGCCATTTTAAAACAACATTTTCCGGCGGGTTCTCACAATCCGAATGAACTTCCTGATCATTTTATCGTTTTAAACTAAAACAATCTTAGGCTTGCGCTTAAGGCCTGTTTGTGTTTTGAACCGCCTAAGAGGATAAAATGACAACTCGCAGATTCTTTTTACAAGCATTGTTTGGCAGCGCGGCTATCGCTGCAGCAAGCGTTCGCGCTGAAGCCACGATAAACCTATTTGACTTTCCTGAAGAAAAGAAGCCTCAATCCGGCCTCGTTAAAAAGAATGCGCAACTCCGTTCTTCCGTTGCATATTCTGGCGCAACAATTGTTGATTTTCCTTCGGTTGAAAAACCCGGCACAATTATCATTAAAACGCAGGAACGCGCGCTTTATCAAATCTTGGAAAAGGGCAAGGCCAAACGCTTTTTGGTGGCTGTTGGCAAAGAGGGCTTTGCATGGTCTGGCGTGGCCAAAGTGGGCATGAAGCGCGAAAATCCGATGTGGACGCCGCCGCCTGAAATGATTGATCGCAAGCCCGAATATGCCAAATGGGCTGATGGCATGCCGGGCGGTTTGCCAATCAATCCAC
This sequence comes from Aestuariivirga sp., assembly GCA_043766895.1. Taxonomy (GTDB): domain Bacteria; phylum Pseudomonadota; class Alphaproteobacteria; order Rhizobiales; family Aestuariivirgaceae; genus Aestuariivirga. The sequence continues at coordinate 1,430 of JAYUHQ010000311.1, read as the reverse complement.
TGGGGCCGCGTGCAATGTATCTTTTTGCAAAAGGCGGTGACACTGGTTTTCGCATTCATGGCACCATCCATCCCGAATCGATTGGCACTGCCGCATCATCTGGCTGCATTCGCATGCTGAACCGCGAAGTGATTGATCTTTATGCGGCCACAAAAGTTGGAACCAAGGTGATTGTAATTTAATTCATCTGGCCTTAGTGGCAGCCTTTAACCCTTCCCATGTCGACATGAAAATGATCGGCATGGTCTGCGTTATAATCAGGGCTGAGCGTTAAATTAAAATAGCTGCAAATGCCGTCGCGCAATGCATGCAGAAATTCGCTTTCAGGGCCGTCTTTGTTCCACGATTTTCGAATGTTGATTGTGGTGCCATCTGCCAATCGAACACCGGAAACGTCTATGGCGTTGGCTGTTGCATGTTCGCTCATCGAATGTGAACCCCTGATGGTGCGACAATTGTAAGATCCAAAATGGGTAATTTCCTTAACGGATTGGCCAAAGTATTTTTGCGCCAGCGGCTGCACCACATTTCTGTCCCACATATATAGCCTTGCTGCAATGCTGCAGCGGGTTTGCTCTTCGCGCGTGTTCGCTTTTGACAATTTGCGCAGCAGCACAGTTCCTTCTTTATGGCAGGCGTTGCTGTGGGTTTCATCAGGTTCAAGTTCGCCGTTCAGGCCGGCGGCGGCAAGCGCTTTGCTGCATCGTTCAGCGTCAAGGTCAAATGCGCCAAGGCGATAGTTTGTCAGCCAATCAGGCGCTGCTTTCAAGTTTTGTGGGGCCACCGGAATTAACCTGAGTTGAAACGCTAGGGTTGCCAGCATCAGCAGAAAAACCACAAAGATGAAGAATTTTACAAACCGAGCACCCAACGCAAAACCCCCGCTATTTGCCGCATCTTAGTTTCTTTGCGCTGCAACATGAACCTGCTATTGAACATTGAGCTTTAGCGAAATCAAGGCGCATCAATGACCAATCGTCCACTTTCTCCACATTTACAGATTTATCGGCCCATGTTGTCGATGACCATGTCAATTTTACATCGGATAACGGGGATCGGTTTGGCACTGGGCATTTTGGGCTTGGTGTGGTGGCTTGTTGCGGCCTCTACGTCTGATGCCTATTTCGCATTGGTGCAGGGTTTCTTCTACCATTGGTTTGGGCGGTTGGTTTTGTTTGGAATGACTTGGGCGTTGATCCACCACATGCTGGGCGGGTTGCGCCACTTTGTGTGGGACATGGGCCACGGATTTCAGCTGAATAAAGTTGAATGGCTGGTGCGATTGAATCTGTTCGGATCTATTGTCATCACCGTATTGATCTGGGTGATTGGTTATGGAGTTCGGGCATGAGCATGCGATCAGATCTTGGCAAGGTGCGCGGCTTGGGTGCGGCTCATGATGGCACCCAGCATTTCTGGATGCAGCGCGT
>JAYUHQ010000310.1:0-3531 GCA_043766895.1 Aestuariivirga sp. | reverse complement strand
CGCATCTGGCAGGCGCAACGCCCATCACAAAAAAGTGTAGGCCAAAGCGATACGAAATGATTAGAGTGTTTGAATGTTTGGACTATAGTTAAGAGGCGCGAGCAGTTTTTTGTTTCCTTTGGCTGCTCTCTCTAAGGTCCATGTTTATCCCCCGAGGATACATGGGCCTTATTGCATTAAAGCCAATCAGTTTCAGTGCAAACACTGTCGCGCCACTCTATGGCACTACACCTCCAATGTGCACAAATATACGGGCTTGACTCGCTCCGCTTTACTGGAACATGTTGAGAACAAATCATGAGGCAAAGCAATGAATGCAGTTAGACGGCAAAAGCCTACTATTTCACCAGATGACGTCGAGAGGCTGCTTTTTCATCTTGAAGATGCCCGTGATTACATTGTGAAATATGGATCGGCTCAAGGCTTTAACAGCCAAGCCAACAAAATCGCACAGCAAGCCACAAGTGCAATTGACGACCTGGCAGGACAAATCACAGGCAATAAGCAATATCTCTGGCAGTCTGGCGCAACAGCAGGCGGCAGTGACTGGGATTTTCAGCGCGGTAAAGAAAAGGAAGTAAAGCGGCGTAGGCTTATGGGCGTTCAGATCCCCATTAGGATATTCAAACTGACTTAAGGCTAAACACGCAACTAGTCCTCAATGGTCAGAATTAATTGCTTGGGCAAACCAACTATGTTGCTGGAGCCACATTCCGCGCAAACGCTCGCTGCTTCCAAAACCGTGAGTTCTATATTTGGCTTGTAGAATAAATCATTCGGTTGCTTGCTCGTGATAGTTTTGCAAGCCAAGCACGTGAATACGAAACGCTTCTTTTGGGCGATTACTTCGCCAATGGTGAATGGCCTTCGAGGTTTGAAACTGAACATTCATTTATCTATACAATTTTATTACAGCGGCAGCCATGCCCTAGTGCTAAATCGGTAACAAAAAATAAAAAGTGTTCGATTGCTAGACACTCGCTTCTGCTCCTATTCTTGATCAGGAAAATCTCCCCACTTGTGCATCACCTTGGTTTCGACGCTTCAATATTTTGGAATAGCGAATTGCCGCTTTTTTATAAGCTGATCGCGTCATAGAAAGTTGCCAAATGCCCTGCGAGCGCATCAGTTCATTACTCAGAGCCAGACCGACAGCCGCTTGCATCCTAGGATCGAATTTGAGATGTTGATCTAGCCAAGATTCAACATTATCCCACTCTGGATTGAAATCATCGAATCCATGAGTAACGAAGCTTTCGAAGGCCTCTCTAGCCAATGCTTCACGCCCATGAAACATGTACCAAATACTGAAACCCAAAAGCTTTCGCAGCCAAATGAGAATGCCAGCTCCCCATAAAATTCCTTGCCATATCCAGAAGCCAGTCCATTGGAAGGCTTGCCCTATGAAGGCATAATAAAGCCAAACAAGTCCGATATCGACCGCTATGCCGATGGCGAACGAAATAGCTAAAGCCCGCCAGTTCACGACTATTTCAACTCTGTATGAATATTACTTTCATTCATAGCAGCCCCTTCCTTTTAAGGAAATCTGCAAGCACTTGCCTGATAGCAGCAGGCCGTGATTCAGCGCTGGTGGCTTTAACATGTTTGTCCAAACCCTCTAACAAATCAGGCAATAATCGAAGGCCGATCAACTCACCTTTGCCGGTGGTGACTGGTCTGCCAATCTTTTTTGATTTTGTGATAACATTAACTGTTGACTTGCTCATAACATCGTGTTATCACAAAATCACAGGCCAAGCAAGTGATGGAACACTTGCAAGGCCCTAACCGAAACGCAAAAAGGACTTTGCATCATGGCTACTCAAATCAATAGCACAATCGCTAACAAGTTTCACAACCTTTCACCAGCAATGTTGGCCGATTTAATCGGTTCACTTGACCGTCAAGCCAAGGCCGCCGCTTCAGAACTTGAGGCCGCAAAGGATGCTTTTAAATCCCGTGGCCTGTTGATTGCGGAAGGTGAAGGCTTCACCGTTATGGTGCAAAAATCAATCCGCGCCACGCTTGACAATGCTGCTGTGAAATCAGAACTCGGTCAATCTTGGTATGATGATCATTGCAAGCTTGCTGAAATCAGCACCTTGCGCATTGCCGCTGCAAAACCCGTGGCAATCGCAGCTTAGTCTATAACACTCAAGGCCACTGGAAACGGTGGCCTCATTCAAAATCAAATCAGGAAATGAAACATGAAAAATGCAACACTACGCAAGCCCATGCTTGTCGATATACCAACTATGCCGACCATGCCCGGCCTTCCAAATCCTGTTGCCGTCATTCCGGCTATTCCCGACCCTTTGCGTTTAGCCTTGGCTAACATGCGATATGGTTCAGCATTGTTTGAAGCCGTCAAAGAAAGCGATTGGAAGAAGGCGGGCGGTGAACAGTCCGTCATTGACGCCACTTACGGTGCACCATCCGAAGTTTTGCGTTCATGGGATGCGCCCGCTTTAACAGTGCAAGGGGCAATCGAAGCCTTGGAATTTGTAATCGATGAAATGAATAACTTTGGTTGTGAAAAAACCATGCGACCCATGGTGAACGCGGCCTTGGCCTATCTCAAAGCAAGCAAGGTGAAGCAATGAAAAGCAAACTCTCACGCCGCGCCATAATTGCGGGCAGTCTGGTTTCGATTGCCGCACCCGAAGCCGTCAAAGCGAACGCAGCACCGCAAGATTGGCCTGATAGCCTTGCCAGAACCTTCGAAGCTTTGCAGGTACTTTCCAAAAATCCGCAAGGTTTGAAAATCATGGAAATTCTCACAAATTCATTCACCCCCAACTATCGCAAGGGCGATTTGATCTTTGTGCAGACCGCCAAGGCCAAAGCGACAGACCATGTTTATCTCAAACGCAAATCAGCGGAATCGATTTTCGGTGAACTTGTGCACGAAGATGAAAAGGCAATCTATGTTCGCGGCTTTAAATCCGGTGACAGTCTGCAATCAGTGCCATTGAACACAATAAGTGAATGGGGGCGTATCGTTGCCAGCTATCGCGTGTGATGTTTTTATAAGCCTGGCATTTGAGAGAGGGGCAGTGGGTGTGTACACTGCCCCTCAATACAAACGACCTCAAAGCTGGCCGAGCGTGCCGGGGGCGGAGCGCAATGAAGCTTCAAAGTCGTTCATTCAAAAAGTCTTACGCACTTAACCGGGACAACGGAGGAGTCCCAGTATGGCTAATATCTCATGAAGATTAATAGCTAATGAAGTCTAAAGAGGACTGGATCTAGGCGATAAGACTAACTGCAGGATAATGATTGCGCGCGTTAATTCAGAATTCCGCTCACTGGATTGAGGTTTTCTCTTCGCTCTTGTTTGTGACTGTCATATAGCCAACGATTAACGCAATAGAGACCAGGAAAATTGCGCTTGTGATAATTGTCCCAAGTCCCAAGCCACCATATTCATGGGGCTGAGATAAAAGGTCACCAAAGGATGCACCGAGTGGACGGGTAAAAATATAGACCAACCAAAAGGCCAAAATGGCATCAAGTCTTAATAAGTAA
>JAYUHQ010000309.1:0-9359 GCA_043766895.1 Aestuariivirga sp. | reverse complement strand
ATTTTGATCCCGGTAGTATCGACGGATTGGTGGAGGAGTTTGCAACCCGGAACCGCATCCCGCGCAGCCGCGCCCGGAAGATCATTGCCGCGTACGACATCGAGGGGCGCACACCGGTCCAGGTCCGTGGAGCCTTGCTCACCGACTTCTCTTTCACCCTGCCTCAGGCGCGTGGCGCACTCGCGCACGCCGCTGCCGGAGGAAGCGCATACCTGCTCTCTGTCGGCCCTGTCGAAGGTGCGCCAGCCTTGCACGGCACGGAGATGTACGGCATCGTGGGGCAGGAACGCCCGGGCGCCAGCGAGGAGCAAATCATCCGCGACACCTTCGTCCGCGACACTCTCCTCTCAGTCGCTGAGGGGAGCATCGACGACATATGGGACGCCGTGACAGCTGAACCCACCACGAAGGGCATCGGCAACCCGCCCTACGACCCCACCGCCCACGCCGTCCACGTCCTCAACACGTTCGACGGCATCGAACGCACCTGACCTGCCCAAACCCCCACTACCTCGCAGCTCTCGCGGGTTGGGCCGAAGTGACGCGCAAGCCCCTCTTCGAGCAATTGCGTTGCGCCGCACGACTTGGTTCTCGGGATGATCTGGAAGGCACTACATGTTCATACCCGGGGATTTGACAAGCGCGTTTCTTATTACATCAAATGGATGGAGAGACGCACTGGTTGGTCCGACAACGTGTGGAATTAGACCCGCGCCAGATAACTGCGGGCTTGAAGTTCAAGATGTCAATGCACTTGCAAAAATGGAGACTGGGCAAGCCTTTAAGCGAACAATGTTTCGCCTCGGGCCAAATTGAGATTTGAACTCTTATGACCTGCCACTGAAGATTTCATCCCGGAGGATTGAGAGTCTGCTTCTGGCCCAAAGCAGACTTCGAACTGGATTATTTGCTTATCCATTGTTCATCGAATGGCTAACTTGCCCTAACCCTGCCCCTCAAACGCAAAAACCCCGCCCTCGCTTTCGCAAGAACGGGGCTTTTTGCAGTTTTTATTTATTAGAGGCGATAAAGAATCTGATCTGTCCAATAGCGCTCCAAGCGGGCCAAGGCCTTGTTCAGCTTATCAAACTCGTCAGTGGAAAGGCCCACAACTTGTTCAATGGCCGAAAGTTGGCGGTTATAAAGCGCATCCACACGATTGCGGATGTCTTCGCCCTTTTGGGTTAGGCTGATGCGCACTGACCGTTTGTCTGAATTAGACCGTTCATGGTTCACATAGCCCTGCTCTACCAGCTTTTTCAAATTGTAAGACACGTTAGAGCCTTGATAATGGCCGCGTGTTTTCAATTCACCTGCTGTCATTTCAGCATCAGAGATGTTGAACAACAACAGTGCTTGCACTGGGTTCACTTCTTTTTCGCCGGTGCGTTCAAAGTCATCTTTAATCACATCAAGCAATCTGCGGTGCAGACGCTCAATCAAAGTTAAGCTTTCAAGGTAACGGCCCTTGATATTAACGTGTTTTGGATCAACCGTTGGACGCTTATCCCCCACAACCAATTGTGTGTTCATTTCAACCACCCTTTTTTTCTAACCTGTCTCTTGAGATCGGCCTCTTGTTGGGCTGTCTTCTCTTGATAGGTTCACATTAGGCGGGGCAGTTTAAGGCGGCCTGAACAGACTCGGTAAATATGTCGTTATATTTTAGCCAAATTGGAATTGCGTAAAACAGGCTTTATTCGGGGTTTTTAAAGGCGCTTAATTGATGATTGGCAAAACGGGTTAACAAATTGAATCTAAGAACAGCTTTGGGCAGACGCGTTGTTGCGGGCGTTACGCAAGGCTTGGGCTACTTGGGCGCTTGTATACGTTGCCATAACTTGATTGTGGCTTGACACGATAGATTGATAAAAGCTGCCCAATTTACGGGCTGGCATTGAGCCACACCGGCTGGCCAAATAATATTGCGCTGTCATGGCCTGATATTTGCCAAGGCTGGATTCTGGCTTGGCGAGAACTGGTTTGGCTTTCGGCTTTTCCAACTTTGCAACTTTCATCATGGCTTTGACTGGCAACACTGGCTCTTGCGTTTTCACCACAACGGCAGGCCCAACAATTGGTTTTGATGCGGGCATTGCAACCGACACAATAGCGGGGGCGGTTTGCACGACGGTTGTGGGTGCTGGTTCATTTGAAGTGGTGGCTTGTTTGGCAGCGTTGAGAATGTTCAAAACTTGCTCATTTTCAAGTGGCCCACATGTGGCTGCTTTTCCCGCATTATGGCCGCGCAGCAATGTTGCTTTGGTGGCTTCAACAGATTCGCGATTGGCCAAACCAATTTCAGCACGGGCCACCAATCTTGAAAGCGTGTCACGGTCTGCGGCATGGAGATAGTTACACTTCATGTCTACAGATTGGGCGCGGGCCAACATTTCGCCAGCCATTTCGGCTGGTGGCGTTTCAGCGAAGGCTTGTGCCCCCGTGAAAATTGTTGAAACAAAAACCCACACGCCAACTGTTTTGAACATTACCCAACTCTCTTTAAATTGCTGAGCATCAAATCTCATGGCAGGTGCTAAGACATGATAAATTTTCGATAAATTGTCACAAGCTATGGTTAATCATTGCTTGTGCGTTTGCCAAAATGATTGCTTCACGCTATTTCATAATTCATGACCCACCCTTCCTTTCCTACCACGCGGTTGCGCCGCAATCGCAAAGCCCCTTGGGCCCGTGCCTTGGTGCGCGAAAACCAACTGACGGTTGAAGATTTGATCTGGCCAATTTTTGTGATTGATGGCCAAGACAAACAGGTTTCCATTTCATCCATGCCGGGCGTTCATCGCTATTCGATTGATCTGGCTGTGGCCCGTGCCAAGGAAGCTTATGATCTGGGCATTCCACTTTTAGCACTTTTCCCCAATACAGACCCCGCAAAACGCGATGAAGATGGCAGTGAAGCTTTAAACGCTGAAAACATTGTGTGCCGTGCGGTGCGGGCCATTAAAGCCGCTGTGCCGGATATTGGTATATTATGTGACGTGGCGCTTGATCCTTATACTTCACATGGCCATGATGGCCTGTTGCGCGGCAACAAAATTGTGAATGATCAAACCGTAGACGTATTGGTGAAACAAGCTGTGCTGCAAGCGCAAGCGGGTTGTGATGTGATTGCGCCTTCAGACATGATGGACGGGCGTATTGGTGCCATTCGCGCCGGGCTGGACGCGGCTGGTTTTTTGGATGTGCAAATTATGGCCTATAGCGCCAAATATGCTTCAGGTTTTTATGGGCCGTTTCGTGAAGCGGTTGGCTCTGGCGGCATATTGAAGGGTGATAAGCGCACCTATCAGATGGACCCCGCCAATACAGATGAAGCTTTGCGCGAGGTGGCTTTGGATATATCAGAGGGCGCTGATATGGTGATGGTGAAACCCGGCATGCCTTATCTGGATATTATATCACGCGTGAAACGTGAATTTCTGGTGCCCACCTTTGCTTATCAAGTATCTGGTGAATATGCCATGTTGATGGCCGCCATTGAGCGGGGTTGGCTTGATGGCGACAAGGTGATTGGTGAAAGCCTGCTTGCCTTTAAGCGCGCGGGCGCTGATGGGGTGCTCACCTATTTTGCATTGGATATGGCCAAGAAGCTTAGCGGTTAAGCCGCGCAATCAGGCTTGACGTGTCCCACCTGCCGCCGCCCATGGCTTGCACTTCAGAATAAAATTGATCAACCAATGCGGTGAGTGGCAAGTGTGATTTGTTTTTGCGGGCTTCATCCAAGCAAATGCCGAGATCTTTGCGCATCCAATCTGCGGCAAAGCCAAAATCAAACTTACCGTCAATCATGGTTTTGTGGCGGTTTTCCATTTGCCATGATCCGGCAGCACCTTTGGAAATAACCTCAATCACATCTTTCATATCAAGCCCAGATTTCATGCCAAACTGAATACATTCAGCCAAGCCTTGCACAACACCGGCAATGGCAATTTGGTTGCACATTTTGGCCAATTGGCCAGAGCCCGATGGCCCCAGCAATTTGCACATGCGGGCATAATTCATCATCAAGGGTTCGGCCTTGGCATAGATATCTGCATCGCCACCGCACATGATGGTGAGCAAGCCATTTTCGGCACCCGCCTGCCCGCCGGAAACGGGGGCATCAACAAAGCCAAGCCCACGTTTTGCGGCTTCAGCATGAAGCTGGCGGGCAATGTTGGCCGAAGCGGTTGTGTGATCCACAAAGATTGAACCGGGCTTCATGGTTTGAAATGCGCCCTGTTCACCCATGGTTACACTGTAAAGATCTTCATCATTGCCCACGCAGGCGAAAACAAAGTCAGCGTTTTCAGCAGCGGCAGCTGGTGTGGGCGTTGATATTCCACCGTTGCTGGCCACCCAAGTGGCGGCTTTGGATGTCGTGCGGTTAAAAACCGCCATTTCCACGCCCATTTTGCGCTTTAAATGCCCTGCCATGGGATAGCCCATAACACCCAACCCGATCCATGCTGTTTTCATTGCTTTATCCGTTTCCATTTGTGGCTCTGTTAGAACTTACGAGATAATCTGCCAATGGGGTTGCGCTTCATCGTTTAATTCGTAATATTCGATGCACAAATCATGACCATTGAACGCCCAAATTTTCCGCAGTTCTTTATAACAGCGCCCAGCCCATGCCCTTATTTGCCAGGGCAGCTTGAACGCAAGGTTTTTACGCATCTGTTGGGCAATGACGCAAAGGCCTTAAATTCGCAGCTTTCACACGGTGGTTTTCGGCGCAGCCAAAGCATTGCGTACCGGCCTGCCTGTGACAGTTGCAACGCCTGCACTTCGGTTCGCGTGCCCGTTGACGGTTTTATGTGGACAAAAAGCTTCCGCAGGGTTTTGCGAAAAAATCGTGATTTAACGACAAGCGTGGTGAAAGCGGCAGCAACAACAGAGCATTATGAACTTTTCAGAACATACATCGACACGCGCCATTCTGAGGGCGGGATGGCCGATATGTCGGTTTTGGATTTTGCCGCAATGATTGACGAAACCGTGGTCGACAGCCGGTTGATTGAATATCGCTATGAACGTTCACACGCCAATGGCGGAGAGCTGGTGGGCACGGTGTTAATTGATGTGCTGCAAGATGGGCTTTCGCTGATCTATTCATTCTTTGACCCTTCGGAAGCCGCCAGAAGCCTTGGAACGTTTGTGGTTTTGGATGGCATTTTGCGAGCGAAAAAGCTGGGTTTGCCATTTGTTTATATTGGCTATCTGGTTCTGGGATCTAAGAAAATGGAATATAAAGCGCGGTTTTTTCCCCAAGAAAGGCTTGGAAACCAAGGTTGGGTGTTGGTGCGTTAACCTTCTTTGTTATCTTTGTTTGCTAATCTGTTGTTAATTTGAAACAATGTTTTCTTAAGTTTGTTGCCCACGGGGGAACCATATGCGTAGCACTTTAAAAAATCCGCTGGGCATTGCACGGCTGGTAAACGACTTGGAAACCGGATTAGGCGCTTTGGGCCTTAAAGTGACCTGCGGCAGCGATATGGCAGAGTTCAGCCAATTGAAAAAGCTGGCCCGCGGTTTTGAACCAGGCCCAATGCATGATTATACAGTGTGTAATTTTTCAGGCGAACGGGCGTTTTGGATGACGCTTTCCAACACCGTTGACAAAGTCATTGGCATGCAAGCATTTCGGTATGATGTGGTCGATATCAGTTTGGCTGAATGGTGCAGCAATTATATGATTGGCGTTTACATGCGCCGCAAAGAATTAATGGTGCCTAGCCACACGCACCCACCTTCGGGCAGCATTGCGGAAAAATTGCGCGGCGGCTTGGTTTATCATGGTGAATTATGGGTGGATGGCCAAGTGAAAACCCAAAACGCTGTTGATCTGTTCACACGCCTTGGTTCATATTTATCATTGATGAAATGGAACCCTGATGCCATTTGGGCCTTAACCTGCCAAAGGCTGGCATCGCGCGGCTATATGGGTCGGTTTAACTTTTCCGTGGTAGAGCGGGGTTTTTTGCGCTGGGCTTGGCATTCTGAGGGGGTTGACCCTGTTGAATATCTGGCTGTTGCTGATCGGCAATATTTGGAACAATCGGTTGAAGAAGATCTGCAATCTGGCCAATTCAGGCTTGGTGATAAAACAAGCAGGCTTAGCTTCAGCGGGCCTAAAAATGGTGCCCTGCCCCAAGAGTTGCTTAAATTACTTTAAAAGAAATATTGGCCAAATCAGCAATAATTGAAACGCCGGGCTTTGACGAATTGGTCAACCTTGGAAATATCAGGCGATGATATGGCACCCAGTGCACTTCGTTGTTGGCCATGCGAAGGGCCGCCAAAACATGATCGGTTCGGGGTTTACCTGTGTCTAACACTTCACGATAACCTTGGCTGACGGCATCACTAAACGACGTTGAATTTTGATAAGCGAACGAGTTTTCAACAACACCGTAAAGTTTGCTCATCAGTGATTTGCTGCCAACCCTGTTCACGTTAAAACGTTCTAAATTGCTTTCAAACACACATTCAACAGTAAATTCTTCCGGCAATTGCTGGGTTGTGAGACAATTTTGGATGAGACTTGAAATCATGCTGGGGCGGGAATCTACTTTTTCCACAAACGTTTTTATGGGAAAGTGGCGGTCACCGCGCGCCAAAACATCTTCTATTCTTCGGCGCGCCTGCATAGCATCTTGAAAAAACTCTTCAAACCAGCCCGAAATAAAAAACCGCAAACAGATTGGTGTCTGATACTTGGGCAATTGATCCATGATGACAAAAATTGAGGTAAAACTTGGCGTTTGCACATGCCATTTAATTTCCGTGCCCACTGATCCTGTGGTTACGCGCACCCTGCCTTCACGAAAGCGCTTAAGCTCTTCCGAGGCTGAAAGCTCTACGGCATCTTCTTTGGCTTTTTCAATTACGCCGTTCGTTATCCAAATTCGTGTCGCCAACATTGCATCGATCGATCCGCGGTTAAGCGAATCGTTCCCCATTTGGTACGCGATCGTTTGCGAACCTGCAGTCTAACCCCCAGCCCGTCGGGTAAACCAATTCAGACCCCCCGATCCAAATTTGAGATTAGAGCAAAACCCTTTACCGATCTTTAATCAGATTATGAGGAAAACTTATTGCTCTTGGGAAATCCACGCGGGGGCAAGCGGCCCGCTTGGGCGCGTTCGCCAATCCATTCGGCCAAGTCTGTCACGTTCCAATTGCGGCTGGAAGAGTTGGCCCAGGTTAGGCCTTCTTTCAAATTAAAGGCGCGGGCGTCTGACAGTCCGCCGTCTTTGAATTTCTGTAACCGAACACCTTTGCCGCGCGACATTTCAGAAAGTTCGTCTCGCTTGAATATCAACATTTTGCGGTTTTCACCAATTGTGGCGATGTGATCTGCATTTACGTCCACTGGCGACCAGATCAAAGCTTCAGCAGGTGTTTTAACGTTAAGAACTTGCTTGCCTTTGCGCGTATTGGCCACGCATTCATCTTCAGAAACAATGAAGCCATCACCGTCAGTGGAGGCGACCAAGCGCTTGGCGCCGGGCTGATAGATGAACAGTCCCACAATGGCATCAGCAGCGTCAATATCAGCCAACAGCCGAACGGGCTCTCCATGGCCGCGCCCGCCCGGCAGTTTTGAGGCTTCCAAGGTGAAGAATTTTCCAGACGACGAGAACAACATAACCTTGTCTGTCGTCTGGGCACGGACAATGAATCTAGCTTTGTCGCCGTCTTTATAGCTTAGCGTTGTTTCATCTTCCACGTGGCCCTTCATGGCCCGGATCCAGCCCTTTTCAGAGCACACAATCGTAACAGGCTCTTTTTCAATCATGGCCTGATCAAGATCAATATCGATGATGGGGGCTTCTGAAAAATCTGTGCGGCGGCGGCCCAAGGGCGTTTTCTTTGAAAACTTTTCTTTGAGCGATTTTATATTTTCTGAAATATGCTCCCATTGCATATCTTCTGAACCAAGCAAGTGGTTCAAACCCGTTTGCTCTTTCAACAAAGAGGCATTTTCGGTTTGGATTTGCATTTCTTCAAGCTTACGCAAAGCCCGCAAGCGAAGATTCAAAATTGCTTCAGCTTGAACATCTGAAATTTTAAAGCGCGCCATTAAAGCGGGCTTTGGTTCATCTTCTTCTCTGATGATGCGGATGACTTCATCGATGTTCAGATAGGCGATGAGATACCCACCCAGAATTTCCAACCTTCGCGCAATGGCATCCAATCGGAATTGTGACTTGCGCTGCAAAACCTCACGCCGATGATCCAGCCATTCGCGCAAGACATCTTTTAACGACATGACGCGCGGAACTTTGCCACCAGACAACACATTCATGTTCAGCGGAATGCGCGTTTCCAATTCGGTGTTGCGGAACATTTGCTCCATCAATACTTCAGGATCAATGTTGCGGGTTTTGGGCTCAAGAACAACGCGAATATCTTCGGCAGACTCATCACGCACATCACCCAGCAAGGTTAGCTTTTTGTCATTCAATAATTCGGCGATGCGTTCGATTAATTTGCTTTTTTGTACAAGGTAAGGAATTTCAGTGACAACAATGTGCCAGCCGCCACGGGCCAGTTCTTCTTTTTGCCAGCGTGCCCGCACTTTGAAGCCGCCGCGTCCGGTGCGGTAAGCCTCGGTGATTTCATCGCGCTTGTCGATGATGATGCCGCCTGTTGGAAAGTCTGGGCCGATTACAAATTGGGCAAGCTTATCGACGCCAGCGCCGGGGGTTTTGATCAGATGTAATGCCGCGTCGCAAATCTCGGCCACATTGTGGGGCGGGATGGATGTTGCCATGCCAACGGCAATGCCGGTTGAGCCATTGGCCAAAAGATTGGGAAATGCACCGGGCAACACCACGGGCTCTTCCACCGTGCCATCATAATTGGGGCGAAAATCAACGGTGTTATCTTCTAAATCTTCCAACAGAAGGGAGGCAACTTCGGTCATCCGCGCTTCGGTATACCGATAGGCAGCGGCACCATCGCCATCGATGTTGCCAAAGTTGCCTTGGCCATCCACCAAAGGATAACGCGAAGAGAAATCTTGGGCCAAACGCACCAGCGCATCATAAATCGATTGATCACCATGCGGGTGATAGCCACCCATCACGTCGCCCACAATTTTGGCAGACTTTTTAAAGGCGGTGTTTGGATCAAGCCGCAACAGGCGCATGACATGCAGCAAGCGCCGGTGAACGGGTTTCAGGCCATCGCGCACATCTGGCAAAGCGCGATGCATAATGGTTGAAAGCGCATAGGCCAGATAGCGTTCTTCCAACGCATCTTTTAACTCAATGCCTTCAATATTTTGCGGGGTGGGTGGATTAGAATCAGATTTGGCCATGGTGCTGGCGGTCTATATGATATTG
>JAYUHQ010000308.1:0-3539 GCA_043766895.1 Aestuariivirga sp. | reverse complement strand
GTCAATGGCCACGCCAGCAAAAACGCCTGTATCTGGGAAGGGCAAAATATGTTGCGGGGTTTCCCAGCTTAATGTGCTGTCAAAATTTCTTTCGCCTTGGCGCAATGTTATGGGCAATAGATCATCCGCACTGGCCGCAAGTTTTGGCCCCGCAAAGCGCAACAACAACCCGCCCTTTTTCAGCCATGCCGCGATGGCATCGTGATCATCATCAGAAAGCTTTCCAATATCAGCCACAACCAACATGGAAAGGCCCTGATCCAGCGATGATTTTAATTCAGCACTGTCTTTAGGAACTGAAATTTCGGCAAAGGGTTCGATGGCATGGGTGACATAATGCAGCGATGACAACAAAGGTTGATCAGAGGCCACCCCACTGCCAGCGTTGATGGCCACGGTTTTGCGCCGCCAACGATCATCCAACAGTTGTTTTGCACCGGCATGGTTTTCATCTTTCAACACCAAACTTTGCACATCATTGCGCAAGGCCACTGGCAGGGTGAGGGTGGCCTTCACCTCTGTGGCATTGTTCGCAAAGGCAATTGGGGTTTCGCCCAACACGCGCCCATCACCCGCAATGGCTTGAAGGGTGGCTTTGCTTGCCGTACTTGGCCCCCGCAACGCCGATACCACAATATCGCCCCCCACCAATTGCGGTGTGCCGAGGGCCAACACATGGGTTTGATCTGTGCTTTGAAAAGTTTGTACGCTGCCAAATTGTTTGGTCAATTCATCGTTGAAAACTTGGCCGGATGTTTGGTCAAGCCCGTCACTCAGCCAAATGGCCTCAGTGGGTGGGGGCGCCAGATCTTTGATAACTTCAAGGGCCTGGCGGCGGTCTGCTGGCAAGGCCAGCGGCTGGGTGGCCAGCAATGCTTTTAAAGCCTCTGGGGCTGAAACGCCCGTTGGCTTTTGCGGCTTGGCGGTGGTCACGACATAAACCACACGATCATGCACATCATTCAAAATTTGTTGGGCCGATTGCAATTGCTTGGGCCAAGTTTTGCCCGCCGCCCAACCATCATCCACAATCAACAACAATGGCCCATTGGTTTTGGTGATGGGTTGTGAAGTTTTTAAAAACGGATGCGCCACTGCAAAAATAACCAATGCGGCCAATCCCAAGCGCAGCAACAAAAGCCACCATGGCATTTTATCTGGCGTGGCTTCTTGCGGCTTCAGCTTTAATAAAATTTGCAACGGCGGAAATGAAATCGTTTTAGGCCGTGGCGGAACCGAACGCAGCAGCCACCACAAAACCGGCAGCGCCAAAAGCGCCAACAACGCCAAGGGTGTTTCAAAGCTGATCAGGCGAAAAAACTCACTCATCGCAATTTCATTTTTTCATAAAGCTTCAAAACGCCGTTGGCCAAGCTTTCATCGGTGCGTTGAATGCTGAAACTCCACCCCAAACGCTTGGCCAAGCTTTGCACGGCCATGCGTTGCTGGCCGAAGGCTTCACCATAATCACCCCGCAAGCTTTGGGTTTTGGGCGAATGAAATTTCTGTGGGCCATCAAAACTTAAAAATTCAACACGCCCCTCATAAGGCAAAACTTCTTCGGCAGGGTCAATCACCTGCACCAAATGCCCGCGCATACCTGCCTCAGCCAAAGGGGCAAAGCTGCGCTGTAAATCTTTAGGGTCTTCCAAAAAATCAGAAACGAAAAGCCCGGTGGAATAGCGGTGCTGGCCAATGGCTTGGGGCAGTTTGCCATCGCTGCCGTTTGCAAAAACCATTGCAAGCTTTTCAAACATGTGCCGCCCATGGGATGCGCGGGTTATGCCATCAAGATAACCCACGCGTTCATGCGCGCGCAAAGCCAGTTGGGCCAAGGCCAGGCTTAAAACCTTGGCATGATATGATTTTGGGGTTGGGGCCAAATGCGATTGAAATGCCATGCGCGGGCCCAAATTCAACCAAATCCATAATGTGTTGGCAGCTTCCCATTCTTTTTCACGAATGAAGGCCTGATCAGATTTTGCGCTTTTCTGCCAATCAATGCGCTGGGTTGAATCGCCAAACCCATAGGGCCGATAAGCCCAGAAATTATCGCCAGCACCCGGGCGTCTGAGGCCATGCACGCCCATCATCACGGTGGCAGCAATCCGCTGCGCCGCAACCAACAGCGGAGGCAAACTTGCGCCCAAACTTTGCGCGTTGGTTTCAATATGATGCGGGCTTGCAACCATGTTAAGCCAATGTTGCCGCCAATTTTTGAATGATGGATTGCAGGGTTATGCCATCAGCCCGCGCCGCGAAATTGAGCGCCATGCGATGTTTTAAAACCGGTTCAAGCAAAGCAATCACATCTTCAATGGAGGGCGACAATCGCCCCTGCAACAAGGCACGCGCTTTGGCGCAGAGCATTAAACTTTGGGCCGCCCGTGGGCTTGGCCCCCAAGCCACAGCTTCATTCACATAAGCTGCCGCATCAGCCGATGGCCGTGCGGCGCGCACAACTTTCAAAATGGCATTTGTAACCTGTTCGCCAACCGGCACATCACGCACCAAGCGTTGCGCCGTGATCAACGACGCAGCATCGAGCACTGGCTTTACAACATCTTCGGCATTGCCGGTGGTGGCAAACAACATGCGCCGCTCAGCATCTAAAGGTGGATAGGAAATATCAATCTGCACCAAGAAGCGATCAAGCTGGGCTTCGGGCAGGGGATAAGTGCCTTCTTGTTCAATGGGGTTTTGCGTGGCTAGAACATGAAACGGTTCAGGCAAATCATGGCGAACCCCAGCGATTGTTATGTGGTGTTCCTGCATGGCTTGCAACAGGGCAGATTGGGTGCGAGGGCTGGCGCGGTTAATTTCATCGGCCATCAACAATTGGCAAAACACCGGCCCCGGCACAAACCGAAACGAACGCTTGCGCATTGCATCTTCATCCAGAACTTCTGAGCCTAAAATATCAGCGGGCATTAAATCTGGCGTGAACTGAATGCGCTTTTCTGAAAGGCCAAGAACCGTTCCCAATGTGGCGGCAAGCTTGGTTTTGGCCAAGCCCGGTGCGCCAACAATCAACGCATGGCCGCCTGCCAAAATGGCAATCAACGCCAAATCAATGACACTTTCTTGGCCGAAGATTACATCACTTAGAACTTTTCTTGCCGCTTGCAATTTAGTCGCAGTTTCATCCATATCATTCACAATTTTCTTTTGCATTCACATTGTCCTATGCTGCGACTCGAATTCAAACTCTTATAGATGTTAAACATGTCCTCTGCGAGCGATCCTCTAAAAGGTTTAAGCGATGTGGCCAAGACCAAAGGACCACCACCAGTTCATCTATGGAACCCGCCTTTTTGTGGAGATATCAATATGCGTATCGCCGCAGATGGCCTTTGGTATTATATGAATTCTCCAATCGGGCGCATGCCGCTTGTTAAACTGTTTTCATCGATATTGCGGCTGGATGATGACCAAAAATATTATCTTGTAACCCCAGTCGAAAAATGCGGCATTGTTGTGGATGATGCGCCGTTTTTGGCGGTGCGGATGCGGGTGGATGGCCATGGCCCAGCGCAAGT
>JAYUHQ010000307.1:0-1228 GCA_043766895.1 Aestuariivirga sp. | reverse complement strand
GATTTTGCGCAAAGCTTCTTCGCCGCCGCCGACCACGATGGCCTTGCGGTTTTTAAGATCGTAAAACAGCGGAAAATAGCGCATTTTAAGTCTCCGTTCGATTTATTGACCAGTTGGACCATTCACCAAAACTGCGATTTTGTTCGCTTATTCGCTTATATGGGCCTAATATCACTGGTAATCAACCAATTCGTTCTTTATAACGAACGGCAGTTCTATTTGAAGGATGTAGCAATGTCAACCCGTCGCGGCCCGAAAATCGCCAATCCTACCAGCAGTGAGGCTTCCAGTGATTTAGGCAAAACCATCCAGCGCTTGCGCAAGGCTTATAATCTTTCTTTGGGTGAATTGTCGGAACAATCTGGCGTGGCCAAATCGATCATTTCGCAAATTGAGCGGAATGAAACCAACCCCACATTATCGACAGTTGTGCGCCTTTCGCGCGCATTGGAAACCACGGTTGACGAGGTTTTGCGCGGCGAACAAACGTCGTTGTTTATCGACCACCAAACCAAATCTGGCATTCCTATTTTAGAAAGCCAAGATGGGCTTTGCCGGTTGGCGATTGTTGGGCCGTTGAACTTGGTTGAGGCCTTTCAATGGTATGACTTTCATGCACAGGTAGGTGGGGTGTTGGAATCTTCGCCGCATCCGTTGGGAACCATTGAGCACCTTTATATCGTGTCAGGCGAACTTGAAGTGACCACAGGCAGCGAAACGAAAGTGGGCAAGGTTGGGGAAGCTTTGCGATATCGCGCCGATGTGTCTCATAAAATTCGCAATTGCGGCGAAGGGCCGGCCCACGCTGTGATGATGTTGGCGCTGAAACAATTTGGTGCGCAGCAATGACCCCCGCCTTCAAGAAGCTATTCAAAGATATCGGCCAAGAGAATGATTGGGCACTGGAACATCCAACTAAACGTGCAGATGGTGCTATATCGTGGTTGGATGTTGTCTATGCAACACCATGGGGTTTTCGCCCCCTGATGCTCGATATGATCGTTCCAAAGGGCAGTGGGCCACACCCTCTTGTGGTATACATTCACGGCGGTGCTTGGGCCGCAGGCAGCCCCAAGATTACCAATTCAATTTATCGCAAGATGGATTTCGTGAACCGGCTGGTGAAGGCTGGCTTTGCCGTGGCATCGATCAATTATCGTTTTTCGAGTGAGGCACAATTTCCGGCACAGGTGCATGATTGCAAGGCGGCCATTCGCTTCTTGCGCAA
>JAYUHQ010000306.1:0-3550 GCA_043766895.1 Aestuariivirga sp. | reverse complement strand
CCAAATCATCAACCAATGAATTGGCCGCGGTTGTTGCTGCGTCATAGGCGGCTTGGGTTCGGCGGCGGTTTATCTCGCCCCAGGCGAAAAGTGAAAGTGCTACAGCCAACGCCACCAAAGAGCCCATCAACGCTAGCCGTTGTCTGCCGGTTGCGGCTTTGCGGCTGGCGGCAATAAATTGCAATTGTGAAGGGCTTGGCGGGGTTGTGTTTTCTGGTTGGTGGGCCACCCACGCTTCCGTTTCGCTTAACGCTTGGCCCATTAAAAGCCGCGATTTTGAGCGATTGTGATTTTCCCATTCATCGGCCAATTCAGCAATTTTTGTATGCAGCCGAATCCAGCCCAAATCACTGTTCAATGTTGATTGCAGCTTGGCAAAGGCCTCTTCAAAACTTTCGTTCGAGAAAAAAATGAAATTCAACTTGGCAACAGATTCAGGCAATTCCCCGGTGTCGACCGGATCCACCACCACAGGCACCAAACGCTTGGCCAAGCGTTGGCTTTCATCAACTTCCCAATGGCAAATTTTAGATGCAGCTGAATTCGGGCTAACACAAAACACAAAGACATCGGATTGCACAATCAATTTGCTCAACCGATCTTGCCAGGCTTCGCCGGGTGCAATATCGGTTTGATCGAGCATGGGTTGATAGTTGGCGGCTTCAAGTTGGTTGTGCAACAGGCGGGCAAACTCAATGTCTTTGCGGGAATAGGAAATGAACACGCGGGTTTTGCGATCGGCAATTTTAAGTTTGGATTGTAACGCCATGTTTTTCTCGTCGCCCAATTATCAGCTTCACTTTGCCCGATTCTATGGCAAAAGAAATGCAGATTGGAGACAAATTTGCGATGCGCGTAAAACTTGCTGAAATAACTGAACAGCTGCCGTTGCGGTGGGCCTTGCCTTTTGTGGCCATTGTTTATTGCGTCGGCTTTTATGGTTTCAGCCAAGTGTGCACCCTTGCCAACGAACAATGCAGCGGCGGCTCGGCCACTCTGTTGTTTCTCAACAACGCATTGCGCAGCTTTGGTTTGTTTTTTGCAGCGCCTGAAATTGGTGGCGAAGGCATTCGCAATCCATGGCTGATGACAGCGCGGTGGATTGCGCCATTGATTACGGTGTTTGCGCTGTCTCGCGCCTTCTCATCGCGCATCGTTGAAAAATGGCAACACCGCAAGGCGTTGCAATCCAAACATCATATTGTGGTGTTGGGTGATGGGGCGGCAGCACGCGGGCTTTTGCCGAAGAAGCGGCGCATTGTATCTTTAGCGCCAGAGCCTTTGACAGGCTTGCCTGATTTGAATTTGATTTCTGTTGCGGGCCCTGCCGATCAACCGCGCCGCGCTGGGGTGCAACGGGCCAAACATGTTTTGATTTTGGGTGATCGTGACGCTGAAAATTTGGCGCTGCATCATGCTGTGGTGCCCTTGGCTGCGGCACATGCGCGGGTGGCGCTTCGTATTTCATCACCGGTTTTGGCGGCGCGATTGTCGGCTGAAAATCAATTTATGAAAACACCAAACGGCGCCGAAGTGACCGTGGTGAACATTGAACAACTGGTGGCCAAGCGCTTTGTGCACACTGAAAACTTGAATGAGGCTGCTGATCTGCGCGGCCTAAAACAAGCCCATCTGGCTGTTGTGGGGTGGACAGGGTTTGCTGAAGCCGCACTTGAACACTTTGTGCGCCAATCGCCGTTTCGCAATTTGGGTGTGCCCTTCGTCAGCGTGTTTTGTGAATTTCCCGCCGTGGCCAAAGCTTCACTTATGGCCAGACTTGCCGCTATGGCGGATGCTGATGTTGTGAAGCTTGAATTTTATGAAGCCGTTGATCTGCCCTCACAGGCGCAGATAATGGCTGCGGAAAAATTGGGTGCGGTGAGCGCCATTCTCGTCAGCGACAAGGCTGATGACGTGGCAGCCACTTTGGCCTTTGGCTTACGCAAAGCCACGCAGCTTTTGGGGGTTTGGCAAGCGCCACTTTATGTGCGTTTGGAAAGACTGCCATTGATCGCAGATATGTTGAAGGCGGATTATGCCAAGGCGGTTGATCCGGCAGCACAGATCATTCCCATCGGCCATGGTGAAGTGGCGTTAAGGGCGCAAGATGTTTTTGGCGGCAATGACAATTTGGCAAAGGCGTTTCATGCGGCTTATTTGGCAGAGAACAAAGGTTCAGGCCCCGCGCATAAGCCATGGAGCGAATTGCCCCAAACTTACCGCAATGCCAATCGCGCAGTTGCTGATCAGGCTTGGGCGCGGGTGCATTCTTCTGGTTTTCGTGCGTCATCCGAAGGTGGGTCGTGGACGATTGATCAAGATCCACAAAAGTTTGAAGCGCTGGCTGAAATTATCCACCGCATGTGGGTGATTGATCGACGGTTGGATGGCTGGCGCTTTGGCAAAATTCGCGACAATCAACGTAGGCTTCACCCAGATTTATGCGCCTATGCGAAACTGTCTGACAAGGTGAAGGAATTAGACCGCGCGCAAATTCGATTGCAGCAAGAAGTGTTTCGTAGAGATAATCTCAATGTGTGTAGAGAGGTTATGGTTGCGGTTAGTGTTAAGCAACGCAGCACAATTCCTGCTGAATGTGTTGAAGCCTTGGTGGGAAAATTTGTCACTCTCGTCTCGGAATTCAAAACCGAAGCAGAGATCTCACTGGTTGAATCGTTGGCGCAGCAACTTGAAGGGCGCTTCCGGATCTATTCAATTGGTGCAGTTTACAATGTGAAGAATTGCAATCTGCTTCATATTCAGGGTGATGTTAAAACATGGTTTTACACTCGCCCTGATTTCATTTTGTCTGACTACAGCTTTAAAACAAAACAAATCAAAACTTCAGGAGTTAGAAATGACGGCATTCATTAAACAAATCGCCCACACTTGTATGATGACGCATGATTTAGAGGCCTGCGAACATTTTTATTGCGATGTGTTGGGATTAAAAAAAGCATTTGAGTTTGTTAAAGACGGCAAGCGCGTTGGCCTTTATATTGAGGCAGGTGCACGCACCTGGCTTGAATTTTTCTTTCACCCGCAAGCGCCTTTTCCTTCGCTTGGTGCCATCAATCATTTTTGCTTTGAAGTGACATCGATGGATGAAGCCATCACAAAAATTCGTGGCCACGGCGTGGAAGTCACCGATAAGAAATATGGCGTTGATGATACATGGCAAGCGTGGATCAACGGCCCATCAGGCGAGCGGATTGAACTTTTCGAATATACCGCCAAAAGCGCGCAGTTTGTGGGCGGAGATCGAACGCCCGATTGGTTGTAATAAAAAAACCGCACTCTTCATCTCTGAAGAATGCGGCAGCGTCAAACGAATGCGTTTATTTCAAATGAAACAAACGCTGATCTCTTGAACGATTGTGTTACTTCTTAAACAGCTTGAAGGCTGTCTGCAGAAGATTTACCTGTGCGCTTATCAGCTACAATTTCGTAGCCGATTTTTTGACCTTCATTGAGGCCGCGCATACCCGCACGTTCAACAGCGCTGATGTGAACAAAAACATCTGGTCCGCCGGCATCAGGCTGAATAAAG
>JAYUHQ010000305.1:0-3555 GCA_043766895.1 Aestuariivirga sp. | reverse complement strand
ACCCAGCTTTTCGAAGTGACTGATCATTTCAACATGCAAACCCAGCCGCAATTGCTGTTATTGCAAAAAACCATGGTGGTCACTGAAGGTGTGGCGCGCACGTTGAACCCTGACCTTAATATTTGGAAAACCGGTGAACCCGTGGTGCGTGGGTGGATTGAACGCAAACTTGGGCCTTTGGGAAAAATTGAACAGGCCTTGGGCAGTGCGGGAACACTTTTAGGCTTGGCCCTGCGTTTGCCTCAAGCGCTGGCCGAAGCGCATGGCGTGATGCGCAAATTTTCCACCATGCTCGATCAACAATCAAAGCCTGCAAGCCCGTGGCCAAATCGGCTCTTGGGCATCAGCACTTTGGCGCTGGTTGTGATTGCGTTAAAATTGGTGTTTTATAAGTGATGGATAAAAAAGTTCTTCTCATCATCGGTGGCGGAATTGCAGCCTATAAATGTCTGGAATTGATCCGCCAATTGAAAGCGCGCCACATTGGCGTGCGCGTGATTATGACCAAAGCGGCGGAAGAATTTGTAACACCGTTGTCTGTGGCCTCGCTCTCTGGCGAGAAAGTTTTCAATGATCTGTTCAGCCTGACCGATGAAACTGAAATGGGCCATATTGAATTATCCCGCTCAGCAGATTTGATTGTGGTTGCACCAGCGACAGCCGATCTGATGGCTAAAATGGCCGCGGGAATAGCAAATGATTTGGCCACAACAACCTTGCTGGCCACCGATAAGCCGGTGCTGATTGCACCTGCCATGAATGTGCGCATGTGGGAACACGTGGCCACGAGGCGCAATTTGGCAACACTTCAAGGGGATGGCATTCATGTGGCGGGCCCCAATGAAGGTGATATGGCCTGCGGTGAATTTGGCTTTGGCCGCATGGCGGAACCATTGGAAATTGTAAGCGCTATTGAAAAGTTGTTGAACCCAGCAAAGCCACTGGCAGGCAAACAAGTATTAATAACCGCTGGCCCCACGCGCGAACCGATTGATCCGGTGCGTTATATTTCCAATCACTCTTCAGGCAAGCAGGGCTATGCATTGGCCCAAGCGGCGGTTGATTTGGGCGCCACCGTCACACTGGTTTCAGGCCCAGTTGAACTGAAAGCACCCGTGGGTGTGAAGCTTGTGATGGTTGAAACCGCCGATCAAATGTTAGCGGCGTGCGTTAATCTTCAAAATATTGATTTGGCAATTTGTGCAGCGGCAGTGGCTGATTGGAAAGTTGAAAATCCGGCAACACAGAAAATGAAGAAGGATGCAAAAGCAACGCCCCCATCAATTTCATTTGCAGCCAATCCTGATATTTTAAAAACACTTAGCACAGCAAAAACTGGTCGCGCCAAACTTGTTGTTGGTTTTGCAGCTGAGACAGAAAATGTGGTTCAGAATGCGCAAGAAAAATTAAAGCGTAAGGGTTGTGATATGATCATTGCCAATGATGTGAGCCAAGGTGTTTTTGGCACCAACAGCAACAAGGTTCATGTTGTAACACAAAGCAGTGTTGAAACTTGGCCTGAGCTGAGCAAAGCCCAAGTGGCAACGCGCATTCTTGAGCGTTGTGCCACGCTTCTGTCATGATCAGTATAAAAATTCTCAGGCTTGAAAACGGGCTGGGGCTTGAATTGCCAAGCTATGCCACGCCGGGTGCTGCGGGTTTAGATTTGCGCGCGGCAGAAGATGCTGTGCTGAAAGCAGGTGCTCGATGCCTTGTACCAACCGGCATTGCCATTGCCTTGCCAGAGAATTATGAAGCCCAAGTGCGCCCGCGATCTGGCCTTGCAGTAAAATTTGGAATAACAGTATTAAATGCACCGGGCACCATTGATTCAGATTATCGTGGTGAGATCAAAGTGCCATTGATCAACTTAGGCAAAGACGACTTTCAAATTGCCAAAGGTGATCGTATTGCGCAAATGATTATAGCGCCAGTGCTGCGTGTTGAACTGGTAGAGGTCACATCACTTGATCAAACCACCAGAGGGGCCAGTGGTTTTGGGTCTTCAGGAAAAAGCTGATGGCATTGAACGATGATGAGCTTGAACGTTATGCCCGCCATATCGTGCTTCCCGAAGTGGGTGGGCCTGGCCAAAACAAACTGAAAAACGCAAAAGTTCTAGTGATTGGTGCAGGCGGGCTTGGCGCACCGCTTTTGCAATATTTGGCCGCAGCAGGCGTGGGCACGATTGGCATTTGTGATGAAGACATCGTGTCGTTGTCAAACTTGCAGCGCCAGATCATTCACACGATGGGGTTTATTGGCAAGCCCAAAACCGCCAGTGCCGCGCATTTCATTGAACACCTCAACCCCAATGTTACCGTGGTTCAACATGACACCCGAATTGACACTAAAAATGTGATGGCGCTGGTTTCAGCTTATGACGTGGTGGCCGATGCCAGTGACAATTTCTCCACACGTTTTTTAGTGTCGGATGCTTGTTATTTTGCCAAAAAGCCCCTGGTCACCGCCGCCGTGGGCCAATTTGATGGCCAGATTTCAACCTTCAAACCTTATCTGAAAAAACCAGATGGCGAGCCCTATCCCACCTATCGGTGTTTCATTGGCGATCTGCCTGAAGGTGGCATGTTTCCCGCCTGTGAAGTGGCGGGTATTTTGGGCGCGCTGCCCGGCATTTTGGGTTCCATGCAGGCCATGGAAGTTCTGAAAGAATTGCTCAACATTGGTGAAAGCTTAGCGGGTCGCATCTTGATGTATGACGCATTGTTCAGCCGCTTTTTTGAAACAGGCTTAAGCTGGAATAAAACCAACCCGCTGACCGGATTGTCGCCCACGATTAAATCCATTGCGGCTGAGAATTATTAAAAGGCAATTTGCACTTTCATCGCTCTGCTGCGGTCTAAGGCCAAGTCAAACCCGCGCGCGGCTTCCTCAAGGGGCACAACTTCGGTAAGCAGGGGAGTTAAATCAACGCGGCGGTTGTTGATCAAGTTGACCGCCAAACCAAATTCTTCATGGAAACGAAACGAGCCACGAATTTCAATTTCTTTAGACACAATCATATTTTGCGGGATGGAAACATCACCCCCCAATCCCAATTGGATCAAGATGCCGCGCGGGCGCAAGATTTCGAGGCCGGCACGTAAAGCCGCTTCGTTGCCTGAAGCTTCAATCATCACATCAAAAAACCCTTTGTTGGCTTTATAGGGTGTTAAACGATCAGCCTGCGTTGCCACGTTAATGGTGTGGTCTGCGCCCATTTTTCTGGCCAAGCCCAAAGTGAAATCAGAAACATCTGTGGCCACAATGTCACGCGCACCATGCACACGTGCTGCCGCAATGGCCAATGCGCCAATAGGCCCGCAGCCTGTGACCAGCACGCGTTTATTGGCCAATGATCCAGCGCGCACAATGGCGTGCAAAGTCACAGCAAAAGGTTCCGCAAAGGCCGCCTCTTCGATGGAAACACCATATTCAACCACATGGCATTGCGTGGCATCAGCAACCAACACCTGTTGAAACGCGCCGTGAATATGAGGGTTGCGCATGGCTGAGCCATAAAACCGCATATCCAAACAATGGTTTTGTTGGCCC
>JAYUHQ010000304.1:0-24224 GCA_043766895.1 Aestuariivirga sp. | reverse complement strand
GTGTCGCTGTTTGAACCGCCTGTCCTGATCAATCGCAATCACATATTCGAAAGTTTTGAATCAGGCGAACCGCTCCTCGACGAATGGCTGAAGAAACGCGCGATAAGTAATTTAGAATTGGGGGCGAGCCGAACCTATGTGATTTGCCCAAAGGGCAGCCAATCGGTGATCGGATTTTTCAGTTTGAACATGGGGCAAATGCTAGCAAGTGAAACCATGGGCTCAATGCGCCGAAACATGCCAGGCCAAATTCCAGCGGTGGTTTTAGGTCGTCTTGCTATTGATCAGTCTAGGCAAGGAAAAGGCTTGGGCCGCGCACTCATTTTCGAAGCCATGCGCCGCGCAATTCGTGCGTCCGAAGATGTTGCCGCAAGACTTCTCATCGTTCACGCAATCTCGCCCGCCGCCGAAAGCTTTTATAAACATCACGGTTTCACCCGCCTGCCCGTCGAAGCACCAATGCTGGCCATTGACCTGCTGAAATACAAAGCTTTGGCCAAACAGGCATAGATTTACCGCCCCACCCAAAAATCTATCCACAGGGGTTGGAATCGTCGTCCGTTCTGTGTAGGAAACCCCAAATCAGGGTTCCCCGCACATGCCAAAACGCACCGACATTAAATCCATCCTCATCATTGGGGCGGGACCAATTATTATCGGCCAAGCTTGCGAGTTTGATTATTCAGGCACCCAAGCCTGTAAAGCGCTGAAAGCCGAGGGTTATCGCGTCATTCTGGTGAACTCCAACCCCGCCACGATTATGACAGACCCTGATCTGGCCGATGCCACTTATGTGGAACCCATCACGCCTGAAGTTGTGGCCAAGATCATCGAGAAAGAACGGCCCGATGCAATTTTGCCAACCATGGGCGGGCA
This sequence comes from Aestuariivirga sp., assembly GCA_043766895.1. Taxonomy (GTDB): domain Bacteria; phylum Pseudomonadota; class Alphaproteobacteria; order Rhizobiales; family Aestuariivirgaceae; genus Aestuariivirga. Next base: position 23,348 of record JAYUHQ010000304.1, on the reverse strand, counting down.
AACGGCGCTGAACACCGCACTCAGCCTCAACAAAATGGGCATTCTTGAGAAATATAATGTGGAACTGATTGGCGCCAAAGCTGAAGCCATCGACATGGCCGAAGACCGCGAATTGTTCCGCGAAGCCATGAAGCGCATTGGACTTGAAACGCCACGTTCGCGCTTGGCCAATGCTTCTGTTGCTAAAGATGCTGATAAAGCCGCCCATTTAGAAGGTCGCGCCGCTGCCGAAGACAAACAGGCTTTCGAGCGCAAATGGGCTGAGGGTGAGGCTGATAGACAACGCAATTATCGCAGCCGCGCCATGGTTGAAGCCTTTGAAGCGATGTTGGATGTGGGCCTGCCCTGCATCATTCGCCCATCCTTCACGCTGGGTGGAACCGGCGGTGGCATTGCTTATAACCGCGAAGAATTTTTCGACATTGTAGAAAAAGGCTTGGATGCCTCGCCCACCGCAGAAGTGTTGATTGAAGAATCTGTTCTGGGCTGGAAGGAATATGAAATGGAAGTGGTGCGCGACACCGCTGACAATTGCATCATCGTATGTTCGATCGAGAACATCGATCCCATGGGCGTTCACACAGGTGACTCGATCACCGTGGCCCCTGCCCTCACGTTGACCGACAAAGAATATCAAATCATGCGCAATGCCTCCATCGCGGTGCTGCGTGAGATTGGCATTGAAACCGGCGGCTCTAACGTTCAGTTCGGTGTTAACCCTGCAGATGGCCGCTTGGTGGTGATTGAGATGAACCCGCGTGTTTCACGCTCATCAGCACTAGCCTCAAAAGCCACGGGCTTTCCGATTGCCAAAATTGCTGCAAAGTTGGCGGTGGGTTACACGCTGGATGAATTGTCGAACGACATTACGGGCGGTGCCACGCCAGCCTCGTTTGAACCCACAATTGATTATGTGGTTGTGAAAATTCCGCGCTTTGCCTTTGAAAAATTCCCGGGTTCTGCGCCACTGCTCACAACGGCAATGAAGTCGGTGGGCGAAGTGATGGCCATTGGCCGCACGTTCCAAGAGTCGATGCAAAAAGCGCTGCGTGGTTTGGAAACGGGCCTCAGCGGTTTTGATGAAGTTGAAATTGCGGGCCTTGGTGAAGGTGATGATCGCAACGCCATTCGCGCCGCATTGGCCCAACCCACACCTGATCGGTTGTTGAAGATTGCCCAGGCCTTGCGCCACGGCACAAGTGTTGAGGAAATTTTTGCGGCTTGCAAATATGAGCCATGGTTTATTCGCCAAATTCAAGAGCTTGTCGAAACTGAAAAGCGAATCCAAAACAAGGGCTTGCCCAATGATGCGGAGAATTTACGCAAGCTGAAAGCCATGGGCTTTTCAGATCAGCGTTTGGCCAAATTAGCGGGCATCAAAGAGGCCCGTGTTGCCAAACACCGCGCCAAATTAAAAGTGCACCCCGTCTATAAACGCATTGACACGTGTGCCGCTGAATTTGCCTCGCCTACTGCCTATATGTATTCAACCTATGAAACAGGTTTAATCGGCAATGACGGCAACGAAGCCAAGCCGTCAGACAAGCAAAAGATTATTATTTTAGGTGGTGGGCCCAACCGCATCGGCCAGGGCATTGAGTTTGATTATTGCTGCTGCCACGCCTGTTTTGCGCTGCATGATGCGGGCTATGAATCCATCATGGTCAATTGCAATCCTGAAACCGTGTCAACAGATTACGACACGTCTGATCGGCTGTATTTTGAATCGCTCACCGCTGAAGATGTTTTAGAAATCATTCGCGTTGAACAAAGCCAGGGCACCCTGAAAGGTGTGATCGTGCAATTTGGTGGGCAAACGCCGCTAAAGCTTGCCGCTGCACTTGAGGCCGCTGGCGTTCCCATTTTAGGCACAACACCAGATGCGATCGATTTGGCTGAAGATCGTGAACGTTTCTCCAAGCTGGTGAAAAAACTGAAGTTGAAACAACCTGAAAACGGCATGGCTTATTCTGGCGCTGAAGCCAAAAAAATTGCCAAGCGCATTGGCTTTCCTGTGGTCATACGCCCTTCTTATGTTCTCGGTGGCCGCGCCATGGAAATCGTTAAAGACGAAATCCAACTGCAACGTTATATCACCGAAGCGGTTGTGGTTTCGGGAGACTCGCCCGTGTTGATCGACAGCTATCTCAGCAACGCCATTGAAGTTGATGTTGATGCGATATGTGATGGCAAAGATGTTTTCATCGCCGGTGTTATGGAACACATCGAAGAAGCGGGTGTGCATTCTGGTGATAGCGCTTGTTCATTGCCGCCTTATTCACTGAAAGCACCCATCATTGCTGAACTTGAAGTGCAAGCAAAAAAGCTGGCGCTGGCTTTGAATGTTGTGGGCCTGATGAATGTGCAATTTGCCGTGAAGGACGACGAGATTTACATTCTTGAAGTCAACCCCCGCGCCTCACGCACTGTGCCTTTTGTGGCCAAGGTGATTGGCATTCCCGTGGCCAAAATTGCCGCGCGCGTGATGGCTGGAGAAAAGCTTGCAAGCTTCAACTTAAAAAATAAGAAATTGAACCATGTTGCTGTAAAAGAAGCAGTTTTTCCATTCAACCGCTTCCCCGGCGTGGATGTTTTGTTGGGGCCAGAAATGCGCTCCACCGGCGAAGTGATTGGTTTGGATCGCACGTATGACATGGCCTTTGCCAAAGCCCAACTGGGTGCCGGAATGCGTATGCCGGTTTCTGGCACTGTGTTTATCTCAGTCAAAGAAGCTGACAAAGCCAAGGCGCTGCCATCGGTCAGAAAACTGGTTGAACTTGGCTTCACCATCAAAGCCACAGGCGGTACCCACAGCTATCTTGAAAGCAAAGGCGTGCCTTCCATTAAAATCAACAAAGTGTTGGAAGGTCGCCCCCATATTGTCGACGCCATCAAAAATGGTGATATCGCCTTGGTGCTCAACACCACGGAAACGCGCTCTTCTGAATCAGATTCAAAATCGATCCGCCAAACCGCAGTGATGCAAAAAATACCTTATTACACAACATTGCCCGGCATCATCAGCGCCACCAAAGCCATCGCCGCCAATAAGGCAGGCGCTATTGAAGTTCGTCCGCTACAAGAATATTTCAAATGAAAAAAATCTCTTTCATCTTGGGTGTTTACCTATGCTTTGCTGGCCAAGGCCAAGCAGTCGAAGTTAACGGCATAAACTTTCTTGATAACTTGGTGACCAAACCCAATGATCATGCCGTTTTAGACAGCCTGCAAATCCACCGCAAACCCGCTGTTGGCCCGCTTAAAGGCATGGATGCTGTGCAAGCGGTTCTGAACAAGGCGATTATTTTTCACGATGGCAAGATGATGGTGACATATCGTTTCACCGATATGTTGCATGTGATCGTGAAAGTTGATGACACTTTGATCAAAGCCAATATTATGGAAGACGCAATCAGCCACAAAGTGTGTTTTGATTATCGCGGCAAAGCCAAATCTTATTGTTCAAACCTTGAATATGTGCCCGGCAAATTCACCTTCCGCAATGATGAAACCCATCCCTTGGATGCCATCGTCATTGAAGGCATTGGCAAATAACCTTCAAACAGACGTAAACCCGTTGTCGACCATCAGTTGAGCGCCGTTTACAAAGCTTGCATCATCACTGGCCAAAAACAATGCGGCCTGTGCAACTTCTTCAGGTTCACACATGCGGCCCTGTGCGGCCTTGATCGCGGCTTCAGACACATCAACGCCCAAGGCTTGCAAATCCTTCACCTCGCGGATGCCATGAGGTGTTTGCACAAAGCCCGGGCAAACCGCGTTGCAGCGAATGCCGCGCTCACGAAATTCAACGGCAATGGCGCGGGCAAATTGGTGGCAAGCGCCTTTTGAGGTGCAATACAAAACCTCCATCGGTGTGGCCGCAATGGCCGAGATGGATGATGTGCAAACAATCGAACCGCCGCCCGCCGCAATCATTTGGGGCAGAACCGCTCGTGTCATCATGAACATGCTTTTCACGTTGATATCCATCAACCAGTCATAGTCATTATCGGTGGTTTCCAAAAATGGCTTGATCACTATGGTGCCCGCATGATTGAACAAAACCCGAATGGGCCCAAACGCGGCTTTCACCACTTGAACCGCTGCCGAAATCTCAGCGGACTTTGAAACATCAGCTTTGGCAAACACCGCGCGTCCGCCTGCCGCCAAAATTTCAGCCACAAGCGCCTGCCCCGCCGCTTCATTGCGATCAACAATGCCAACCGCTGCCCCTTCAGCGGCAAACAACCGCGATGCAGCCCCGCCCATTCCCGTGGCCCCGCCCGAAATAAGCGCAACTTTCCCCGCCAATCTGCCCGCCATGCGAAATTCCTTCCTTATTTTGTCGCTGATCTTGCAAAATTGCACGAATTAGTCCATCTTAAAGCATGCCCGGCTGGGAGTTAATCCCAAAGCCGGGTTGATTTTTGATTAGGTGACCCAAATGGAAAAAGTTCCGATGACGATGGAAGGCTATGCCTTCATGCAGGATGAAGTGAAAACCCTGAAATCGGTTGAACGCCCGCGTATCATTCACGCCATCGAAGAAGCGCGCGCCCATGGTGACCTTTCTGAAAACGCTGAATATCACGCCGCCAAAGAAGCCCAAAGCTGGAACGAAACCCGCATTGGCGAGTTGGAAGACAGGCTTGGCCGCGCCGAAGTAATTGATACAGCGAAGCTTTCTGGAGACACCGTGAAGTTTGGTGCAAAATTGCTGTTGATCGATGAAGACACCGAAAAAGAAATTAAATATCAAATCGTTGGTGATTTTGAAGCTGATGTGAAATTTGGCCGCATTTCCATCTCATCGCCCATCGCCCGTGCCTTGATCGGCAAAAAGCAGGGTGACCGCGTGGAAGTGAACACGCCCGGCGGCGGCAAAAGCTATGAGATCAAGAAAGTTGCGTGGAACTAACCCCCGAGGGTTTTAGCGTTCATCAATGCTTGCCTTTCTTATGGCGATGCAAATAATGGAATAAAAAAGGAACCCAGCCTCAGCTCAGGCGTTATTTCCCACTCTTGTTAGCCGTTGCGCCAACAGGAAGAACGTCAGTGCAAAGACCTGCGCCCGCGTGGCGCAGTTTGAGGAAAGGAGTTCTATATGTTCAATAAATCATATAAAGCCATTGCGGTGGCTTCGGCAATCGCTCTTACGGCAGCAACCATGCCCCTGCCCGCCTCGGCCCGAAGTGCCGCCTATTGCCACAACCACGTGCGTTCCCTTGTGCATCATGATGGGTTTAATCCCATCTTTCTGTTGCCATTCGTGGCGCTGGGCGCTGGCGTTGGTGCGGTGGTTGGCGCGTCAATCGCTGGCGCATCGGTTGGAACAGGTGCAGCAATTGGCGCTGGTTCAGGTGCGGGCCTTGGCATATTGCATGGTGCCGCCAGCTATGATGGCGATCACTATGATGATTATGCGGTTGCTTATGAAGAATGCCGCAGCCAATAACACTCATCACTGTCGGCGAAGCGAAAGGGTTTCGCCGACAGCACGTTTCTATCAGCACGTCGGCTAGTCAAAACCACAGTCTTGCGCTACACTTTGCTTTGCACAGTGAGTAAAGCGCAATGACCGGAACTGCAATCGGCACCAAACTGATCGACAATGATCGCGTGACAGTTTGGCAATGGAATTTCCCCAAATCAGGCGACAACACGGGTTGGCACAAACATGGCCATGACTATTTGGTGGTTCCCCTCACTGATGGCAAACTGAAAATCAGCAGTTCCAACGGCGACACCATCGCCGAATTAAAAACCGGCGCCCCCTATTACCGCAACGCGGGCGTGGAACACGATGTAATCAACGCGAACGAAGGGGAATATGCGTTTATTGAAATTGAGTTGAAGTGAGGGAAAGAATGCAATGTCACCGTATTCCCGCAACCTGGTCCACCAACTCAAGAAAAATTAAAAGGATTGGCACTGCAATTCCATAATACTTGTTCGATAAGATAATTGAGAAGGCGACGCAAAGGCGACTCACGGCTTGCAAGTAAAAACGTTACGCGAAGATCAATATGATGGAACAACCAAAGAGATTAGGATTTGTAGCGGCAACCATTTTTCTAGCCTTTGGTTGTTGGCTCTGGTTCAATGTGAGCATAACGGCTTGGTTGTGGAACGAAAAACCGAACACCTGTTCCGCAGAAGGCGTAGTTCGTGTGCTAACCGAACTTGTCAACAAAAATATGTCGCATGTAGGGAAGAATGACGGTTTAAGAAATTCGACCTTTGAGGTTATTGAAGGCGATCATGCAACAATTGATGCTATTAGAACCGCGCAGGTTGGAACTCCTATTTCTGGCTACACCTGCACTGCGTTCGCTCACGGAGTCAAAGCGGACGGATCATTGTTTGACAAGAACCGTGAACACGTCTCTTTCGAGTACACTGTGCAATCTATCGACAATCAACCGCAAGGATTCGTAGTAGAATTAAAGCGCTTTTGAACAAAAAATACCTCAAAAGTTCTTGTGATAGTGAATTCTATGCACGTATTTTTGTGGGCGATGCTGTGTTTGAACACATCATGCCTCACGCGCTCAGGTTTAAAAGTTGTTTCAAAACAAGCCTATAATGAAATTCAACTCCATACAACCAACCCACCTCACCCCTCCTTGTAAAACACTTCCACCTTCCCAGATAGTTTCACCATCATCGGGTTGCCGTTGCGGTCTTTTGATTTTCCGCCTGATGGCAGGCGCACCCAGTTTTCTGAAATGCAATATTCTTCAACGGTGGTTTTTTCCACGCCGTTAAAGCGAATGCCAATTTGAAATTCAAGAACCGCGCGGTTGAAGAAGGGGCTTTTGGGGTCTGTGCTCAGGTGGTCTGGCAAAGCTGGCTTGGCAACTGGTTCGGTCTGCGTCATGGCGGTTCATCCTTTTTCGAATTTCCGCTTGGCCATAAACCAAATTGAACCGCCTGTCGCCAACAGTTGTTTTTATTTTTTAAGCGCCTCATCAACGGCGGTGGTGATCTTGGCGCTTTCGGGCGTTGTTGCAGTGGCAAACCAATCGATAAACTTCCCATCCTTGCCGAACAGATATTTGTGGAAATTCCATTTGGGTGTTCCCAAAAATCCGGCCTGTGCGCCCGCCCATTTATAAACGGGGATGGCGTTATCGCCTACCACGTCTGATTTATCGGCCAGCGGGAAAGTTACGCCATAATTCAATTTGCAGAAGGTGGCGATTTCGGAATTATTACCAGGTTCTTGGCCACCAAAGTCGTTGGAAGGCACACCCACAATCACCAAGCCTTGGTCTTTCTTGGCATTATAAAGCGCCTCAAGCCCTTCAAATTGCGGGGTGAACCCACATTGTGATGCGGTGTTGACCAACATCACAACCTTGCCCTTGAATTTCTCCAAGGACAGGGGCTTGCCGTCATTGCCAGTCAGCGTGAAATCATAAAGTGATTGTTCAGCGGCCATGGCAGATACTCCAACAAAAAGTGATGCGACAAATACAAAAAAGGCTGATCGTATTTTCATATGGGGTTAAACGAAATTTTTTCAAGAAAGGATCACTCCTTCAACTTGCTCAAAAAACCAGCAAACTTCATCATGCCTTCAGGCCAAGGGCCGTGGCCGGATGCGGTGTTGATGTGCCCAGCATCCCCTGCATCCACCCATTCAGCGCCCCAAGCGGCGGCAAGGGTTTTGGAAACTGCAACACTGCAATAAGGGTCATTGCTGCTGGAAATTAACACCGATGGAAATGGCAAAGGTTCAAGCGGCACATTAGCAAACGTGGGGTCAATGCCGCTAAGCGTTTTCAAAACAGCAGGATCACTTGCCGCCGCCAAAAATGCACCCTTCACTTTTGCAATCATGCCCGCCTGCGCCAGTGCTTTGGCGGCATGGGCCATCAAGCCACAGCCCGCTGAATGGGCCACAAAAACCACGGGCTTTTGGGCCTGTGCTACAGCTTTAACAATGGCCCCAACCGCCGTGGCAAGCGAGCCATAAAGCCAATCATCTTGCTCCACCAATCGGGCAGACGACAGTTTTGAGATCAGCCGCTGTTGCCAATGCACATCGCCAGACCCTTCATAGCCAGCAATCACCAATATTTCCACTTCCGATGATTTCATAATGCCCGCTTTGCTCCCCATAAAACCAAACCAACAACCAAGCCCCAAAAGGCCGCACCAATGCCAAACAATGTGATGCCCGAGGCGGTGACCAAGAACGTTACTAACCCCGGCTCAATATCTTTATGGTCTTTCATCATAGCCATCATGGCCCCCATCAACGGGCTGAACAAAGCCAAGCCCGCAATCGCCACAATCAAATCATGCGGCAAAGCACCAAGCACCGAAACACAAATGGCCGCAGCCAAGCCCACCACAATGTAAAGCACGCAATAGGGAATTGAAACTTTCCACCGCTGCGTCTGATCCGGGTGAACATCTGGCCCCATGGCAAGCGATGCGGTAATTGCCGCCATCGTCACCTGTGGCCCACCCAATGGTGACATTAAGGCCGAACACAGGCCCGTGGTGACGAGTGCTGAAGAAACCGGTGGTTGATAGCCATAACTGCGCATCACCGCAAAACCCGGCAGGTTTTGTGATGCCATGGTTACAATATACAGCGGCAGCCCGATGCTCACCAAGGCCTGCCATTGCAGCAGTGGCACATCAAACGTCATCCGCGTCATTGCCATAGTGGCAGACATGCCGTTGGTGATTGCCGCCAAAGCCAGCCCCAACACCACCACGATGGGCACAGCATAAAGCGGCTTCCACAAGCGCATGGCAAAGAAGGCCACAATCAACGGCACAACCAACCAAGGAGACGTTAAGCCCGCTGCCGGAATTTTCAAAACATAGCTGACCAAAACGCCGCCCAACATGGCCGAAGCAATCGCCGATGGAATTTCAGCAATCAGTTTTGCCAAAGGCTTCACAAGCCCTGTCAACACCATCAACAGGCCAGCAAATGCAAAGGCCCCCAAAGCGGCCTCATAACTTATGCCCTTGGTTGTGGCGATGAGTGCCGCACCGGGTGTTGACCACGCAATAATCATGGGCATTTTGTGGCGCCACGATAAAAACAGCGTTATACCACCCATCGCAAAACACAAAGCCGCCGCCCAAGAGGCTTTTTGCGCTGACGTTGCACCAACAGCATCCGCCGCCTGCATCACCACCAAAATTGTGGAAGCAAAGCCAACCACAACAGCAACCAATGCCGCTGATGTCATCGACATCCAATGTTTCGCGTCACTCATGGCAGCGGAACATCTGGCTCATTCTTGGCCACATGCAAGATAAGCGAGGTTTTAACACTTTCCACATTGGGCGCTTTGGCCAAGGCCCCCATGATGAAACTTTGGATGGATTGCACATCACGGCCCGCACATTTCAACATATAATCAGCCACGCCAGAAACCGCCAAACATTCACGCACAATGGGCCAACCCGCCACGCGGCGTTCAAATTCGCGCATCTCATGTTCGGCTTGGCTTTTCAAACCCACAAGCGCCACAACTTGCGCGCCATAACCAAGCTTCTCGCCCGCAAGCTGGGCCCGATAGCCCGTAATCAATCCCGCAGCTTCAAGCGCCTGCACGCGCCGCAACGTGGGTGGCGGCGACAAGCCAACGCGGGCCGCAAGCGCCACATTGGTAATACGCCCATCCCGCTGCAATTCTTTCAGAATTTTCCAGTCGATAGTGTCAAGCTGATCTGCCGTCATGAACAGGCTTATAGCAATATTATTTCGTGATTCCAGAACCAGTCTTGTCATATACAAAACCACGCAAACCATGCCATTCTAACCACCAGAGAGTGTTTCAACATGCAATATGATTATATCATCGTGGGTGCGGGTGCCGCAGGTTGTGTTTTGGCAAATCGACTTTCTGAAAATCCCGCCATAACAGTGGCGCTGATCGAGGCTGGCCCAGACAAAAATTCGCGCAAAACCATTGTAAAAATGCCACTGGCCATGATCACATTCATGGCCCCTGCACTGGCATTTTTGGGCGGCCCCAAATTTATGTCGTGGTTTGAAAGTGAACCTGAACCGGGCTTACAGGGCCGCAAGCTGGCCCTGCCGCGCGGCCAAGGCACGGGCGGATCCACCAACATCAATGGTCAAATTTATATTCGCGGCCAACGCGAAGATTATGATCACTGGCGCGATGTGGGCTGTGATGGTTGGGGCTATGATGATCTGTTGCCCTATTTCAAAAAAATTGAACATTTTGAAATGTTGGCCACCCCAAAAGCGAGCCAAGGATTTGTGTTGAACAATAAACCGCTCGCCGGCCAAATTGATGCAACCTATCATGGCCAAAAGGGCCCGCTGAATATAGCGCCGCCACGCGCCAACAACAGGCTTAACACAGCATTTTTAAATGCCGCCAAAGCAGCGGGGTTTGAATTGAACGCCGATTTCAATGGCGCCCAACAAAGCGGCTTTGGCTATTACACCTTCACCCAAAAAAATGGTGAGCGCGCCAGCGCCGAAGCCGCCTATCTGAACCCGATACGGTCGCGCCCAAATTTAACAATTTTAGCAAATCGCAAAGTCAGCCGCATTCTTATGCAGGGTAAACAGGCCATTGGCGTCGAATGGATGAAAGATGGCAAAACCGCTGAAACCTTGGGCAAAGAAATTATTCTATCTGCTGGCACATTTGTTTCACCACATTTGCTTATGCTTTCGGGAATTGGCGACAAGCAAGAATTAAAACAGCATAACATCAACCTTGCGCATCATCTGCCCGGTGTGGGCAAAAATTTGCAAGACCACCTCGACATCACGCTTGAATTTAAAACCAAAGATACCACGGCCTATGGCCTTTCCTGGAAAGCGCTGCCCCGCAATATTTTGCATGTGCTCGATTGGGTATTTCGGCGGCGCGGGCTTTTTGCCTCCACCACCGCTGAAGCGGGCGGCTTTGTTTCAACCCAAAGCGATTCAATTCGACCTGATATTCAGTTGTTTTTCTGTTCAGCCAAAGGCAACACACAAAGTGCGGGCGGTTTTGCAGGCCATGCTTTTTTATTGCATGTAACCGAATTGCGGCCCGGGTTTATCGGCAAGCTTAGCCTTAAAAGCGCTAACCCCTATGATAAGCCATCAATCATTTTTAATATTTTTCGCGGGGCCAACAGCCAAGCGGCTTTGCGCTATGGCCTTAAACTTTGCCGCAAACTCGTGTCGCAAAATGCATTCGCACCCTATTTGGAAAGTGAAACATCGCCGGGGCCAGATGTGCAAAGTGATGGCGCAATTGATGCCTTCATTCGCCAAACCGTGGGCACGCTATTTCACCCGGTGGGAACTTGCGCCATGGGCACGAGCGAACTGGCGGTGGTTGATCCCGCAACGTTGCGCGTTCATGGTGTGGAAGGATTGCGCGTTGTTGATGCCTCAATTATGCCAGCGGTAGTATCAGCCAACACACTCGCCGCCACCTATTGCCTCGCTGAAAAAGCGGCAGACGCCATAAAGCTTGTCGATACGAAACATTGAATTTAATTCCGCAAAGCGCCTGAATTTCATTCCAATCAAAAGCATAATTGGCTAACCCACACCAACATTCAAACGCAATTGGAAGCACAACCCCATGTCTGAACACCGCGATAGCAATGGCACTGAACTGAAAGATGGCGACAACGTAACGCTGATCAAAGATTTGAAAGTGAAGGGCGCCAACACCACGCTGAAACGCGGCACCATGATCAAAGGCATTCGTTTGGCCGATGAAGGCGAAATTGATTGCCGCCATGAAAAGGTAAAAGGTTTGGTGTTGAAAACCGAGTTCGTAAAAAAAGCCTGATAAACACCGTTCACAATCCCTTGTATCCCCCTTGCCCCTGCCCCCATATAAGCTATGCTAATGCATCATAGCTTATAGGATTGTTTCAATGTCGTCTCGTCATGCGCGTGTTATTGTTTTGGGTTCAGGCCCTGCTGGTTATACGGCGGCAATTTATGCCGCCCGTGCCATGTTGCAGCCCTTGGTTATTCAAGGCATTCAACCCGGTGGGCAATTAACAATTACGGCTGATGTTGAAAACTATCCGGGCTTTGCCAAAACCATTCAGGGCCCATTTTTAATGGACGAAATGAAAGCCCAGGCCGAACATATGGGTGCCGAAGTGGTGTCAGACACAATTGTGTCGGTGGATCTGAAAGCCACGCCCGTAAAATTGGTGGGCGACAGTGGTATAACCTACACGTGTGATGCGTTGATTATTTGCACAGGCGCACAAGCCAAATGGTTGGGCCTGCCCAATGAAGCCCATTTTCAAGGCTTTGGCGTTTCAGCCTGCGCCACATGCGATGGTTTTTTCTATCGCGGCAAAAAAGTTTTGGTGGTGGGTGGCGGCAATACCGCTGTGGAAGAAGCATTGTTCCTCACCAACTTTGCAACTGAAGTGACGGTGGTTCACCGCCGCAATGAATTCAAAGCCGAAAAGATTTTGCAAAATCGTTTGCACAACCATCCAAAAATCAAAGTGATCTGGGATTCTGAATTGGCAGATGTTTTGGGAACGCATGAACCCAAAGGCGTTCACACCGCCCGTTTGCGCAATTTAAAAACCGGTGCCACCCAAGATTTATCCGTAGACGGAATATTTATTGCCATCGGCCACAAGCCGGCAACGGAACTTTTTGTGGGCCAACTGCCTTTTAAGAATGGCAACTATCTGGTTACTGCCCCATGGAGCACAGCAACCACCATCCCCGGCGTTTTTGCGGCAGGCGATGTTACCGATGATATTTATAGACAGGCAGTAACAGCCGCTGGCATGGGGTGCATGGCAGCGCTTGAAGTTGAAAAATATTTACATGCATCACAAGAGTTAAAACTCGCGGCGGAGTAATCACACATGGATTGGGACAAACTGCGGATTTTTCACGCGGTGGCCGAAGCGGGAAGCTTTACCCACGCGGGCCACGAGTTGTTACTGTCGCAATCCGCAGTCAGTCGCCAAATCAGCGCCTTAGAAGAAGATTTGAATGTGTCGCTGTTTCACCGCCACGCGCGTGGCCTCATCCTCACAGAACAAGGCGAGGTTCTCAACAAAACTGCCCATGAAGTGTTCACCAAATTGGCCGCCGCCAAAACGCGGCTGATGGATTCAAAAGAAAAGCCATCTGGCGAATTGCGCATCACCACAACAGTGGGCTTGGGCTCGGTGTGGCTCACACCGCGCATCACCGAATTTATGGACCTTTATCCCGATATCGAAGTGGCCTTGATGTTGGATGATACGGAGCTTGATCTTTCAATGCGTGAGGCTGATGTGGCCATCCGTTTGCGCAGGCCAACTCAGCCCGATTTAATTCAACGCAAATTGTTCACGGTGCATCATCACATTTATGCTTCGGTTGATTATGTTAAACACCATGGCATTCCAAAATCAGTTGAAGATCTTGATAAACACCGCATTGTGAGTTTTGGCGAAACTGAAGGTTATCTCACCAATCTCAATTGGCTGGAAACCGTGGGCCGTGAACCGCAATCGCCGCGCAAAGCAGCGTTGCGTGTCAACAACGCCTATGGCTTGCGCCGGGCAGTACAAGCAGGTGCGGGCATAGGCTCAGTTGCAGACTATATGGTGGCCGCAGATATGAACTTGGTGGAAATTGACTTGCCATTGGAAGCTCCACAATTCGACACCTATTTTGTTTATCCCGAAGAATTAAAAGAAACCAAGCGAGTGACAGCGTTCAGAGATTTCATCGTAGGCAAAGCCAAGGAGTGGAGCTTTTAATTATCGCTTCGTGATAAACCCGCGCAGCGCCTCATTTATGCGCGTCTGCCATCCTGGGCCACTTTTGCGAAAGCTTTCAAGAATATCGGCATCAAGACGCAGCGTCGTGGAAATCTTCGTCACAGGTAAACTTGGGCGTCCGCGCGAAACAGGCGTGGCGTCAATAATTTTTTGCCAATAAGGCGTCGAGGTATCCGGAATTTCATCTGGGTCAACCCAAACGGGGGCCGTATTTTTTTTGCTCGCGTTCATTTGCTTTCCTCATACTGATGATCCGAATTGCTTCACCCCGCCATGTCCAAGCGATGTAGACCATTCGTTTTTCAATCAACCCAATCGTAATAAAACGTTTTTCGCCATAATTGTTTCGAATATCTTCAAAGGTAAGATTTCTTGCGGCAAAAACCAGTATGGCATCAGCCATATCCAATCCGCGATGCAATAAAGTTGCTGTCCGCTTTTCTGGATCAAACTCAATCTGCATATTTATTGTTACTACAATAAATCGTCTCCGTCAATGCCTCAGCATTGGCACCAGTGATAGTGCGAGAGACAAGCCAAGCGCCACGTTGATGATGCGAAAATATCGGGCATCGTTCAGAATATGCTTCAGCCCCACGCCAAACATGGCCCACGTGGTGGCACTGCCGATGCCCATGAATGCCGCAATGGCCACAACAAACCCAACACCCACATAATAATTGCTGGCAACGGTATAGGCTGAAAGTGCTGTTACAGCCATCACCCACGCTTTGGGGTTAACCCATTGCAGGGCACAAGCTTGAAAAAAGGTGATGGGCTGGCCCACATCTTTAACGCCATCGCCAGCGGGTTTTTCTGTGGCAATTTTCCATGCCAGCCAAAGCATATAGGCCGCACCCACATATTTCATCACTGTATAAATTATCGGGTAAATTTCGAAAACCTTGCCAAGGCCCAACCCAATACACCCGATCATGAATGGAAAGCCAATCATCACCCCCATGATCAATGGCAACGTGCGGCTAAAACCAAAGTTTATGCCGCTTGCCATAAGCATGGTGTTGTTTGGCCCCGGTGTAAATGCAGCAATGGCCGCGAACACAACCAAGCCTATAAAAAGATCATAGGTCATGTTCGCGAAACCAATCTTTTAGCCACGACCCATAAAGTCGCCCTTGCCAAGTTCAATGCCAACATGGCGCAAAATATTATATGTCGTTGTCATATGAAAAAAGAAGTTGGGCAGAAAGGCAGAGTTGAAATAAGTCTGGCCGGGCATAGTCATATCCTTGCCGCCCACTTTCAACGTCACTTCGCGAGTTGCAGCTTCAGCAAATGATTTTTCATCCAAGCTTTTCAAGAAATCGATGGTCTTGGTCAAGCGAGCTTGCAATTCATCAAATGTTGTTTCCTCATCAGGAAACGATGGAACAGCAATGCCCGAAAGGCGCGCACCACAGCCCTTGGCAAAATCTGTCACCAATTGCACTTGCTTGGTGAAATTCAACATATCAGGATAAAGCCGCAAACCAAGAATGACAGATTTATCAAACTTCTTGGCTTCAATAATGCCTTCAGCTTTTTTCAAAAACTTTGAAAGTGCATTGAGATTATCAATAATCATCAGAACAGAATTGGAATACATAGAAATCTCCTATTTGAGGTTGGCGCAGAAGCGTTGAATGCGAGCGCAAGCATCTTCCAGCGTGGTTGTGGCCGTAGCATAACTGATACGGAAAAATGGTGACGTGCCAAACGCGGCACCGTGCACAGCAGCAACACCTTCAGCGGCCAACAACTCAGACACAAAGTCTTCGTCTGTCGCAATCACTTTGCCCGAAGGTGCAGTTTTGCCGATGGTGCCAGCACACGAAGGATAAACATAAAACGCACCCTCAGGTCTGGCGCAAACCAAGCCCTTGGCTTGGTTCAACATGGAAACCACCAAATCACGCCGCTCTTTGAAAACTTTATTATGCGCGGGGATGAAATCTTGTGGCCCGTTCAAAGCCTCAACCGCCGCCCATTGCGCAATGGATGATGGGTTGGATGTTGATTGTGATTGCAACTTGGCCATGGCCTTGATCAACACTTCTGGCCCGGCCGCATAACCAATGCGCCAGCCCGTCATGCAATAGGCTTTGGAAACACCGTTCATGGTCAACGTACGATCATAAAGCGATGGCTCTATTTGCGCTGGCGTTACAAATTTGAAATCATCATAGACCAGATGTTCATACATATCGTCGGTCAACACCCACACATGCGGATGTTTCACCAACACATCGGTCAAAGCCTTCATATCGGCATGTGAATAGGCAGCACCGGTTGGATTTGATGGAGAGTTTAAAATCAACCACTTGGTTTTGGGCGTAATGGCCTTTTCCAAATCTGCCCCTTGCAGCTTGAAATTTTTATCAGCAGGGCATTGCACAATGATGGGCTTGCCCCCTGCCAACATCACAATATCAGGATAGCTCACCCAATAGGGTGCAGGCACAATCACTTCATCTCCGGCATTCACAGTGGCCAGCAACGCATTGAAAAGAACTTGCTTTCCACCCGTTCCAACTGTCACCTGTGATGGCTTATAATCCAAACCATTCTCGCGTTTGAACTTGGCCACAATTGCTTTTTTCAACTCGGGAATGCCGTCCACGGCGGTATAGCGCGTCTTGCCATCGTTGATGGCTTTAATCGCGGCATCTTTAATGTTGCGTGGCGTTTCAAAATCAGGTTCGCCAGCGGCAAGGCCAATCACATTCTTGCCCTCGGCCTGCATCACTTGGGCCTTGGTGTTGATTGCAATTGTTGCAGATGGTTGAATGCGGTTCAGCGCGTCAGAAATAAATGCCATGGTCACAGTCCCTTTTTGCGCGTGATCTAAAGCTTTGTTGGGTCTCTCGCAAGCAGCAATCCGCCACATGAATTCTTTGAGATTTTCTGGCATGGTGAAGCGATGAAGGCAGAACACATCTCGATCATCGGTGGCGGCATAGCGGGGATCAGCGCAGCCATTGCAGCGGCAACATCAGGCCGCACAGCAACCATCTATGAAAAAGCGGCAAGCTTTGACCCTATCGGTGCAGGCTTGCAACTTGGCCCCAATGCCGTTCGAGCGTTAAAAGCCATTGGCGCGTGGGATGCGGTTGAACCTTACACATCGTCTCCCCCCGCCATTTGCATGCGCGATGGCCGAACCGGAAAATTGCTCAAGCAAATCCAACTCGGCAAAAATTTTGAAAGCCGCTTCGGCCAACCTTATCGCGTGGCCCTGCGCGCTGATTTACATTTGGCTTTGCTTTCGGTTGCAAGCCAACACAGTGCCATCGAAATCAAACTGGGCCAAAACATTCAAATTGCACAATTAGATCAATCCCATCAGATCATCGCCGCAGATGGAATTGAGTCAACCACACGCAATCAATCATTTCCGTCATCCGCGCCAATCAAGGCAAATGATGTGGCTTATCGCAGCCTTTTCAAAGCGCCAGCGGTTGCTGGCATCGATATGTGCTGCGTTAACCTGTGGCTTTGTTCAGGTGGCCATGTTGTACATTATCCAGTGGGTTTGCAACAAAACCTCAACGTGGTTGCGGTCACTCAAAACGTACCTCCTCAAAACCAGTTTGCAGACGCAGCCTTTGCCTTGTGCGAAATCATAAATGCATCACCCGCATGGTCGCCGTGGCCTCTGGCCTCTGTGCCGCCGCTGCCCACGTGGTCAAAAGACAACATCACATTGGTGGGTGATGCGGCCCATGGCACCCTGCCCTATTTGGCCCAAGGTGCGGCCATGGCGCTTGAAGACGCAGCGGTTTTGGCAAAAACAAATTTCAATATGGAAATGTTCTACAGTGAACGCGCAACTCGCTGCGCCACGCTGCATCAACGCAGCCTGAATGCCGGAAAAATTTATCACCTTTCAGGCCCTGCCGCCACGGCAAGAAACCTCGCGCTGGCATTGATGCCAGAACGAAGTTTCTTATCAGGCCTAAACTGGCTTTATGCAGGGCCCCAAGAAATCAAGGTTTAAGATTGCGCAATGTTGGCAATTTAGGATTGCTGGATCCGCCACCAAGTTTATCTTCCATCACAATTTGGCACTTAGGCTTCTTGTTGACCACAAGTGCTGTGAGGGTTGGCGTTGTTGGTGCGGCACCGCCTTTACAGACCACGGCTTGGTTGCATGATGCACCCGTTTGGCTCATCCAAATTGGAACGCCATGGGTTTTGGTCCACATGGTGCAACACCGTTCAACCACAGTGCGGTTGGCGCTGGGCTGACATTTATCAAGAAGTGCGCTGGCCTGTGTTGGCGAAGCAAATGAAACCGCTGCGCCTACCGAGATTATGGCTGCAACAATTGCGAATGAGAAGTTTGTTTTGTTTGACATGGTGTCCTCCTAAAAATCGCGATCGTTATTGATCGTTGACAAAGAGATACTCCGGTCTGGCTGAGCCAGTGCTGAATGCTACATTCATTTTCAGTTCATCGCAATATCAACACCTTTTCGATCCAATTTCACCACGCTTGCGTAAAGATTCAATCATTGGAATAATGCAGGTCATTCTGACGTATCCAACAGGAACCACCAATCGATGAGGATAATTTCATGAACAAGATTTACATTTCGGTGCTGGCGCTTGCGCTGTCTTCAGGCTTAAGTTTTGCTGCTGGCACATCTGGCACTCCCGTCACCACCCCACCCGCACCACCGCCAACATCACCCATGCAATTGCATTGTGCCAAAGGTGAAGTTGTTAAAACCGTCAAGAAAAACGGCAAGAAAACCAAGATGTGCGTAAAAGCGATGGGCAGCTTGGTGCCTGATGATGAGCTTTATCAACAAGCTTATCTTTTGGCCAAAACCGGTGAGTATGATTGGGCGATTACGGTGTTGTCATCGATACAAAATCAGAATGATCCTGATGTGATGAACATGCTGGGCTATTCAAACCGCAAGGCTGGCCGGGTTGAGCTTGGCATTTCATATTATGCCAAGGCCCTGCAATTGCGCCCAGACTTTGTGCGCGCCCGCGAATATTTGGGCGAAGGTTATGTGGCCGCTGGCAAACTCGATTTGGCCCGCGCCCAATTGGGTGAAATTGCAAAAATCTGCGGCACCACATGTGATGAATATAAAGATTTGTCGAACGCAATTGAAGGTCAACCGCTTTAAACACTTATCGCGCGGGCGTTAGCCATTCAACAAGGCTGCGCCCGTGTTCATCAATGCCCAATCGCTCGACCAACGCTGGCAACAACGCGTGCAGGTCTTGCTCCAACGTATAAGGCGGATTGACAATCAACACACCAGAGCCTGAAAGCCCGCCGCTTTCATGCGTTGGCTTCACGCAAAGTTCAGCGCGTAAAATATTGCCAATTGCCAATTTTTCAATGGCATCCAAAAACCCATCCACAAATCCTTGCGTGGTGATGGGATACCAGATCATGAACATGCCGGTGGCAAAACGCTTGTGTCCTTCCACCAACATCTTGGCAACGGCAGCGGTTTCGTTCACATCTTCATAAGGCGGGTCAATCAACACCAATCCGCGACGTTCTTTAAACGGCAATTGCGATTTGATGGCTTGCAGGGCGTCGACATTTAAAACCACAAGTCGGTCTTCCCCCAAATAACTTTGTCGCAAAGTCTCGGCATCAACCGGGTGCAACTCATTGGCCAAAAGCCGATCACCGCCCCGCAAAGCATGCAAAATAATTTCGGGAGATCCTGGATAAAATTGCACAGCCTCTGGCGGGTTAACGCCAGCAACAACGCCGCGATAAGCCGCAAGAACCCGCTCAACATCAGCTGAAAAAACTGGCCCAAGCTTACCGATGCCATCGTGCCATTCGCCAGTTTTGTTTGCCTCCACACTGGTCAGATCATAAAGGCCAATGCCCGCATGGGCATCCAACACCGCAAACGGCTTTTCCTTGTGGCAAAGATAATCAACAATTCTGGCCAAGATAGAATGTTTAAGAACATCCGCATGGTTTCCAGCATGATAAGCGTGACGATAATTCATGCCTCAGCGCTTAGCGACCAGCGCCAGCTGGGTCAATTCTACAGATTTTAAGACATTCGTAAGCATTTCAGCCCATTTTGATACACAAACAAGGGTTGTATTTCTATGCGTATGCTTAATATTCTTACAATTTTAGCGCTGATGGCTTCTGCCGCGCAAGCCGATCAAAAATTGCCACTGTTTGGCAGCGAGGCTTCAGGCGTGTTAAAAATCAGCTCAAAAACACAACAACAAGCCAGCCTTGAAACACAAATACAGTGCTTGGCGCCAACGTGCCCAACAACGCCCAAAGCCGATATTCGGCCCAACACGCAAGGCAAACAACCATAATCTTGCCACAGCTTTGCTGTTGATGAGACTTTTACGACGGGGGAATAGGATATGATGAAATTGATGAAATTTGTTGCCTTGCTTGGCATCGCACTATCACTGGACGCTTGCGCCAGCATGAATGTGTTTAAAGATTCGGCCAACGACCAAGCCGCCAATAACGCTGCTTTGGCGCCGCAAGCCAACATGGCCCCCGTCAACACCGAACAGGCCCCCTTGGCCGCAGCCCAGATCAAAACGCTGCTCACCGGCAAAAGCTGGCGCTGGAAAAGTGCTAAAAACAGCGGTGTAACGCTCTATGCCTCAGATGGCACATCCCTTGTTGAAGTCACAGGCAAAGGCACAACCCAAGGCAAATGGGTCGCAAAAGATGGCCAGTTGTGTGAAAGCTTTTCGCCTGCCCCCTTCTTGCCGCAAGGCATGTCGCTACAGTGCCAACCCTTCCGCGGAAGTGGCGGCAGCTATATGAACGGGCCAGCAACCTTCCAGTTGGCCTCTTAAACTTCACAGTCTCGCCACAAACTCACCATTGATTGGCCCAGTCTCTGCGCGATAGTTCGCGCGGAGGCATAATGATGCAAATTTCGCGGCGTTCTTTTTTATTGGCAAGTGTAGGAATTTTGGCAAGCGCTTCGCTGGCCCATGCTGAACATCCGCTTTATGGCGGCACCGATTTCACGCGCGATCCGAAATTAATTCCGCCAGCCGAATCACCGATTGATTATCCAATCACCTCTTATGCTGACCATTTAGACGCCAAGTTTCGCAAACAAGTTGTCACCATCGGCACAAAAAGCCCGCCCGGCTCGGTGATCGTCGATCCACAACATCGTTTCTTGTATTATATTTTGGGCAATGATCAGGCCATTCGTTATGGCGTGGGCGTGGGGCGCGAAGGCTTTGCTTGGTCTGGCAACGCCATCATCGGCATGAAACGCCGCTGGCCGCGCTGGCTGCCACCAGAAAGCATGGTTGAGCGTGATCCCCATGCCTTGCAATGGGCCAATGGCATGCCCGGCGGGCCAGAAAATCCGCTCGGTGCACGTGCACTTTATCTTGAGGCCAATGGCGTAGACACGCTCTATCGCATTCACGGCACCAATGATCCAACGTCGATCGGCAAGGCCATGTCATCAGGCTGCGTTCGCATGTTGAACGAAGATGTGGCAGATTTGTTTGAGCGCGTAAAAACCGGCACACCTGTTACCGTTTTGGCGGCTGGCGCGTTATAGGAACTTGCGATTCTGGGGCAGAACGCGCTATCGAGGCAAAATGAACGATAAATCTGTCTTTAAATTTTCGGCATTCGTGGCGCTTGCGTTGGTTGCAGGCTGCAGCAACGGCCCCCAAGGGGTTCGCATCGTTAATGGTGGCACATCGGCCATTCCGGCCAAACAAGCAGCCCCCATTCGCAACTTCTCTGCAGCAGAAATTAGCCCCGCTGTAATCGGCAAAACCTTCCAATTCACCCGCACCAACAGTTCAGGCATCGTAACCTATAACGCTGATGGAAGCCTGACGATTCAAGAAGACACAAAGGGTGCCACAACGGGTAAATGGTCGGCCACTGGCAATCAATATTGTGAAAGCTATGGCCCGGCCCTGCCACAGGAATGTGGCGTGTTTAAATACACTGGCGATGCTTATTTTGCCGCCAATTCACGCTTGGTTGAATTAAAAGTATAAAGCTGCGGCGGAGTTTTCATCCGCCGCACAATTCAAAATTTAGGCGCGCGGCATTTGCCCGCCCGGCGTGAGGTGATCAACAACCTGTGGCAAAACTTGGCTGAGTTGTGCCAAAATTTGATCGGGCGACATGCCCGTTGAAGCAGCAATCTTTGCAACCATATCTGGCCCCAAAACTTGGCTTAATTGTGCGCCATCAATTGGCATATTTGTGCCTGTGCCAACCCAAGATTTGGCTACATCGCCCATGCCATTGGTTTGGAAATGGTTCAACAGCCCACCCAACGCACCGCCAATACCACCGGGAATGGCAGCAGCAGCCGGGCTGGCGGCAGCGCCACCGCCTGTCAGGCCTTTTACAAAATCAGAAATCTTGTCGCGGTTTTGATAACCAGCAACGGCCACAAGGCCGAGAAGTGCTGTAAGTGAGGGCATATTGTTCGCCATAGTAATGTCCTTTCATGAAAACATTGCGCCCCTTTTATGGTAACTATTGCGGCAAATTCAAGATCGGAACGCTTCCTACAGGGTTAATCTCGTGTTAAGGTTGCCCCAGCCCGTGGGGGCCATAACAGGGAGTATTCTAATGGGAATTATCATGACCATCATCGTCGGCTTGGTTGTCGGCATTATCGCAAAACTTTTCGTCCACGGCCCAGGCGAGCCACAAGGCTTTATTTTAACAGCCGTAATCGGCATCGTTGGCTCATTTTTAGCCAGCTATATTGGGCAAGCGCTTGGTTGGTATCAACCTGGCCAAAGCGCTGGCTGGATCATGTCTATTATCGGCGCAGTTATTGTGCTGGTCGTTTGGGGCGCAGTGGCCAAACGTTCGGCTTAATCACTAATCTTGCAAATACGGATTGTTCAGCCGCTCTATTCCGATGCGGCTGGCATTCCCGTGCCCCGGCAAAAATTGCACATCATCGCCCAAGGGCAATATTTTATTTTTGATAGAAGCAATCAATGTTTCATGGCTGCCGCCGGGCAAATCTGTTCGCCCTACTGAATTTTGAAACAACACATCGCCCATCAGCGCAAATTTGTGTTCCGCATCAACAAACACAATTGAGCCCGGCGAATGTCCCGGCGCTTCCCAAACACTAAATTTCAGGCCGCCAACAGTCACGTCATCGCCCTCTTTCAACCAATGATCGGGTGTTAACGCGCGCGCACCCTGAATGCCAAAGGCCGCGCCGCGCGCCGCCAAATTGTCAAGAGTGGGTTTATCAGCAATATGGGGCCCATAAACTTTAACGCCCAATTTTTCCGCCAGTTCAGCAGCACCCCCCGCGTGATCAATATGGCCATGCGTAATCAATATTTTTTCAATCTTGGCGCCTGATTGTTTTATGGCATCTTCGATGCGCTCTAAATCGCCACCCGGATCAACCACAGCGCCAATTTTAGTTTCTTCATCAAAAACAATAGAACAATTTTGCTGAAATGGGGTGACAGGAACGATAAGGATTTTGAGTGTTGACATATCTGTCAGATAACCCCGCTAACCCCAATCGTCAAACAAACTATACGAACGAATTTGCATGGGCTAAATG
>JAYUHQ010000303.1:0-3568 GCA_043766895.1 Aestuariivirga sp. | reverse complement strand
TGCTCGTCTGGCACACAAGAATTGCGAGTCGAGGCAGATTTCAATGGTTTCGCGCCAATCAGCATAATCAATATCATCAACAGGGGCGGTGGGGCCTTTAATGCCTGCGTTATTGACCATCACATCTAATCCGCCCAGATCATCTAAAGCATCATCAAACCACGCATCAATCTCGCCTTCACTGCGCACATTCACATGGGTGGCGGCAATTTCAGGGAACTCGTCGCGAAAGGCTTCGAGGGCTTGTTCATTGACATCGCAAATGTGGACTTTCGCACCTTCCTCAAAAAAGGCCTTGGCAATGGCGCGGCCAATGCCTGACGCTGCAGCTGTGATCATGATTCTTTGTTGCAACTTCAATCTCCTTCTTACTTCCTTTTCCCTTGAGGGAGAAGGTGGCGTATAGCGCCGGAAGAGGGGGCTGTTGGCAGTTGGACTCGCTGCATCGACCCCTCATCCGTCTCGCGCTAAGAAGCGCGATCCACCTTCTCCCTCAAGGGGAGAAGGGGAATTACTTCAACAACGGTCCAACTTTCTTTTCCAACAGCGCCACCAACGCGGGTTCCATGAACGCATACTTGTCTGGAATATCCAGAACGATCACCCGCTTGCCGCCCAGATATTTACGAAACTGCTTGGCCAGTTTTATGCGCTGTGATTTTTCCATCACAAAAATAACATCCGCCCATTCAATCTGCTCCGGTGATATGCGTTGATCGGCCTCAGCATTCAGGCCCGCTGAATCGGTTTCAATGTCAGGATAACGCGAAAACACCTGCTCCGCCGTTGGGCTACGCAGCCTATTGGCCCCGCAGATGAAGAGGATGTGCTTCATCATGTTTCGCAATGTATCATGTGTGGAATTGGCTGCTCAGTAAATCTCTCCAACATCCACCCCACTAAGCTTAATGAGTTGCAGGCCCCATTCTTTAATCAGATTATCTGTATCTGTTTTTCGGATTACTATTTTATATTTGCCGTCCAAATTTGCTTCTACAATCCATTCCGCTCCATCCATCATCTTGGAATCTAGATTTGTTGGTTTTTGCCAAAAATCCATTTCTTCAAGTTTCTTATTGAGGTCATGAACTTGCAGGTTGGTCAATTTTATCTCTTTCCTAAGGTCTGTGACACCAGGCTCATAGCCACCTGCTCCATTGCATCGTTTGATCCTGAGAATCCCTGAACCATCTTCAAGCACAGAAATTCTAAATACCATTGGATTGTGAAAGGTACGAAGCCACGTAAATCGATAAGTTTCTAGGTTTTGCTTTGGAGGATAGAGGCTTGGTTCTTCCAAGGCGTTCAATTGTTTGCTGTACCAATCGCGCACAAGATCATCGATTTTTTTATTTTCACTAAAAATTTGTTTGGGAAAAAAATTTTGTCGTTGAGAAGTATTATCGTCACTCAACGTTGCCTTCGAAACGAGGAACGATAATGCCAAAGAAACTAAAACGAGGCGTCGATCAAACATCACATCCCCAAAACAATAAAGACCAGCATCAGCTGGCCTTTTTGTATTCGTTGATCAGTAAAGTGTCAAAGCCCCGCTTGAATTCCCTTGAGGTAATCCAATGCTTCGTTGGCTTTGCGTTTGGCTTCGTCATCGATTGCAGACGCAACATCAGCTTCGGCTGAGGCAATTTGTTCGGCCATTGCGCTGGTGGTTAAATCGGCTGATGCAATTGCGGTTTCGGCCAGAACTGTAAGGCCTTGTGGATTTACTTCAGCAAAGCCGCCGCGCACGAAAATTTTCTCGGTGGTGCCGCCATCTTTGGCGACAACAACAAAGCCCGGGCGCAAGGTGGAAAGCAAGGGCGCATGGCCTGCAAATATGCCCATCTCGCCTTCGCTGCCTGGCAGCGTGACCGAGGTCACATCACCAGAGAAGAGCAACTTTGCCGGGGAGACTAGTTCGAAATGTAAGGCCATGTTTCTAATCCTCAGTCTAGGTAGGGACCTCATCCGCCCCGTTGGGGCACCTTCTCCAGAGGAGAAGGGTGAAGTTTTGCTCAGTACGCCAATCCACCCTTCTCCCTTGGAGAAGGTGCCCCGAAGGGGCGGATGAGGTGACTTTAATTATGCCGCTTCCGCTGCCATTTTCTTGGCTTTTTCGACGGCTTCTTCAATGGTGCCAACCATATAGAAAGCAGCTTCTGGCAAATGGTCGTAAGCACCATCGCACAGGCCTTTGAAGCCCTTGATGGTATCAGCCAAGGGCACCAATTTGCCGGGCGAACCAGTGAACACTTCGGCCACGAAGAATGGCTGGCTCATGAAGCGTTCAATCTTGCGGGCGCGGGCCACGGCAATTTTGTCGTCTTCTGAAAGTTCGTCCATGCCCAAAATGGCGATGATGTCTTGCAGGGCCTTATAGCGTTGCAGAACCTGCTGCACGCGGCGGGCTGTTTGATAATGTTCATCGCCAATGATGCGGGCGTCCATCATGCGTGAAGTTGAATCCAATGGATCAACCGCAGGGTAAATGCCTTTTTCAGCAATCGAACGCGAAAGCGTTGTGGTTGCGTCCAAATGCGCAAACGATGTGGCAGGGGCCGGATCGGTCAAATCGTCGGCTGGCACGTAAATGGCCTGAACCGAAGTGATTGAACCTTTTTGCGTTGTGGTGATGCGCTCTTGCATCGTGCCCATGTCGGTGGCCAGTGTTGGCTGATAACCCACGGCAGATGGAATGCGGCCCAAGAGAGCTGACACTTCAGAACCCGCTTGCGTGAAGCGGAAGATGTTATCTACGAAGAACAACACATCTTGGCCTTCATCGCGGAAGTGTTCAGCCACTGTGAGGCCAGACAAAGCAACGCGGGCGCGCGCACCCGGAGGCTCATTCATTTGGCCGTAAACGAGTGCAGCTTTAGAGCCTTCGCCGCCGCCTTTTTTGTTCACGCCAGACTCGATCATTTCATGATACAAATCGTTGCCTTCACGGGTGCGTTCACCCACACCGGCGAATACGGAATAACCGCCATGCGCCTTGGCCACGTTGTTGATCAGTTCCATGATGAGAACGGTTTTGCCCACACCAGCGCCGCCGAACAGGCCAATTTTGCCGCCCTTTGCATAAGGTGCGAGAAGATCAACAACTTTAATGCCAGTCACCAGAATTTCAGCTTCAGTTGATTGTTCAACAAACAAGGGCGCATCTTGATGGATAGCGCGGGTTAATTTGGTTTTCATCGGGCCTGCTTCATCCACAGGTTCGCCGATCACATTCATAATGCGGCCCAAGGTTTCGGGGCCAACAGGCATCATAATGGGTGAGCCAGTGTCGTACACTGCTTGGCCACGAACCAAACCTTCGGATGAATCCATGGCGATGGTGCGCACAGTTTTTTCACCCAAATGCTGGGCCACTTCAAGAACGAGGCGGCCACCATTGTTGGTGGTTTCCAGCGCGTTCAAAATTTGCGGCAATTCGCCTTCAAACTGAACGTCGATCACAGCGCCTGTGACTGCCGTAATGCGGCCCACAAGGCCTGAATGTTTTGCTGCGACAGCTTTTTTAGCCATGATGCGGTTCCTTCTCTTGTCTTACAGCGCTTCTGCG
>JAYUHQ010000302.1:0-3576 GCA_043766895.1 Aestuariivirga sp. | reverse complement strand
TCACAGTTGTTGCCAAAACGGGCATTAACAGGCGCTCAATCAAAACACGGGGTTGGCTGATGCTGGCAAAGGCTTGAGGATCAAGAATGGTTTTAAGCAACCGCCAATCGACAACGATAAGACCGTTGAAAACCAAAACTGTGATCACGTATTTCGCAAATGATTGAAGTGAAAATGGATAAGGATCTGGCGTTTTTGTTAACATTGGCACTTGCCCTGCCAATCGCAAAGCAATGAAGCCTGCGACCCAAAGTACGCCAATCTCAACAATCAACCCGCGTTGGGCCAGCCCCCAAGGGCTAGACCAACGCAATGCCAAGATGACGAAAAGCGACACACACATCAACGCTAATATTGACGCTTGAAGTTTTTTGTTTTTCGCAAGTGATGACAACAGCAAAAGCGAAACCAGAACGGATTGCGAAAGAATAAAGCCGATAGCCTCTAGAACCGCTTTAATTTCGATGCCGCCCAAACTTTTATCCGCTGCGGTCAAAAGCGATATCAGCGCCGCAGTGATCGCACCCAAACTGACTAAATTTGCGGGCATTAAATATCGGGCCAAATCTCCGCTGGCTGTTATTCGCCTGATCTGAATTTGCGCAATAACACCGATGGGGGCACCAACAATCAGCAGGGCCAAAGCCATATCTTGGCCAATTTGAAGATAGGCCTGTTGGCCGCGCGCCAAGGTGTTGGCAAAGAGCATCGTTGCCGTAATCGCAAAGCCCGAACCCCGCGTGAGGATGATGAAAAATAGATCTTGCAGCAAAGCCTTGTTCATAGGCTGGGCGATTCAGTGCGTGACAAAAGAGTGGCAACGAGAACTACGGAATAGGCGTGAATGCCGCCTGCAGAGTTTAAAATTGTCACAGCAGCAAACGGTGTAACAAACAGCAACAACGGTGTGAGCCTGCTGGCGATACCCCTTAAAAGCAACAGAAAAATGAGTGCCCCGAAAACAAAGCCATATGAGGAAATGATAAATGGCAGCAAACCAAAATCCAAGATTGATTGATTTTGTCCAATCATCAGTTGAGCATGGGCACCAATGCCAAAACCAACCAACCAGCGCAAGCCATCTGTCATTTGGTTCAAAAGTAACACAACTGACGTGAACCGAAACAAGCCACCATCAATCTGGTTATCACCTTGTGCAACTTTATCCAATCCTGATTCAAGAACACTTAATGCCTGCAGAAAACGCAAGACGATTGAATTGTAAAATGCTGTTTGTCCAAAATTTGTGCCGTCAAAATAGTTCATGGCATCAATAGCTGTTTGCGATATTTCGTGGCTATAGAGTGGTGCCACCACGATTACGACCGGAAAAACCAACAGAAAAACCAAACGCACCGGCCCTACAAATCGCCTACTGGTTTTTGTTCGCGAAAGCCAACCGGTAATGAGGCCCACACAAACAGCCATGATGGCGATTACGGAGTTGACCAAAAGTGCCATTGTCAATGCCAGCACAACACGCCATTTTTGCTTCCGCGCCAATGCAAGGGCCGTGAAGCCTCCGAGGATGCCCGATACAGCGGATGGTTCTGTCATCAAGCCCTGAGCGCGTGGAAAACTTCCTGACAAGATAAGATTGATCGGGAAGCCAGTGGCAAAATAGATCGCACTGGTGAGAATGATCACCGCAAACGTAAAATAACAAAACCACAATAGGCCTTTTAAAAAACTCTCTTGATCTGTGATATTTGCAATTGCGACACAGGCAATGACCCACATGGTGTTTCTAGCGATGGCTAAAATTGCATAGTTCATTCCCGGTTCATCTGAAAATGTCAGCAATGCTGCGTGGAAAATCGATGAAAGAATAAGCCCAACAATAATCAAATATGAAATCTGTTTTGTGTTTGGTCGATGTTTTGCAAAGGCCAAATAATAGATCACGACAATTGCGTGAACGCCATAACCCAGAAACGAAAATCCGATGCCGTTGAATTCGTCATAGCTTTCTGCGGCACCGCCAATAAAAATGCGGGCGATGAAAAGTGGAGACAAAAAGAACATCACCCAAAAGAAATGGGCGGGCTTCCACGTTATTCTTTGAAGGCCAGAGCTAAACCGCTCGGGCCACTGCGAATACGTTCCAAGTGTTGTCTGTGGCTGGTTCATCAAGGGTGGGAAATGCGCTTAAGGTTAAAAATTCAAATCCAGTTAAAGTGAGAAGGCGGATAAATTCCTGTGGGAAAACAAATCGCATACGATGGGTTTCTTCGGTTTCTGAAATTAATTTCTGACCTTCAAGATTCCAAAGTTTAAAAGTGACATCTGCGGTTTGATTGAATGTGTCGATTGATGTTTTAGCGGCACGGATTACCCGTTTGCCGGCGGCCAATGAAATTTCTCGAATTCTTTCCCCAGGCCTATCTGTCAATACAGCTGGCCCGTACCAGAAGTCGCACATAAACAGTGCACCTGGCTCTAAATGTTTCCGAATAGCTTTGAGAACCGCCAGCTGATCTTCGTTTTTCTCCATGTAACTGAACACGGCAAACATCATCACAGCCAGATCAAATGTTTTCTCGAGATTAAAATTGCGCGCATCGGCCAAAACAAATTTGGGTTGGTTTTGGACGGCGATTTTTTCAACTTTAGCTCGTGCTTCATTCAGCATGCTTTGCGAAGCATCCACCCCTGTCACCATCACGCCCTGCTCGGCAAACCGCAGCGCGTGGCCACCTGTGCCGCAACCTATGTCAAGCATGGTTTTGAATTTAAGGCCATGACGCGTGGCTGCGTCATTGATCAACCTACATTCAAGATCATAGTCCTTTGCAGCGTAGAGCTGGTCATAGTGCCCAGCGTAAACCGTATTAAAAACACTCATTCAAATTTTCCTTAAGCGAGCACTGCATGAACAGCAGCGCACACTTGATCAAGCTCTTCATCTTTCAAAGCAAGGCCCGACGGCAAATAGAGGCCCTGCCGGGCGATGCGTTCTGTAACAGGATAGGCCTGGCCTTTGAACAGGCCCATATCATGAAACACGGGCTGTTCGTGCATGCCTAAGAAAAACGGCCGCGTTTCAACGCCTTTGGCTTTCAGGGCTTGTGCCATTTGAACAGCGTCTAAGCCACAGCTTTCATCAAGCACCAGCCAGTTCACCCAGAAAACGCTTTTGGCCCATGGTTCTTCCGTGGCCAATTGCAACATCTGAAGGCCAGAAAGGTGTTCGCGATAACGCTTGGCGGTTTGTCTTTTTTTCTCAACAATTTTATCGATGCGCCGAATTTGCCCTAAGGCCAGCGCAGATTGCAGACTGGTCAACCGAAATTGATGGCCAAGTTCAGTATGCAGGAAACGGCGCTCGGGACGGAAACACAAATTCCGCAAGCTTTTTGATCGCGCGGCAATTGCATCATCATTGGTTACAGCCATGCCCCCTTCACCCGTTGTGATCAACTTATTGGCAAAAAAACTGAAGGTTGACACATCACCCAAGCCACCGCAGTTTTTCCATTCTGGCTTTGATGTGTTGCGATTTGAAAGATAGCGCGCGCCATGGGCTTGGGCGGCATCTTCAATAATCTTCAATCCATGTTTTCGGGCAACTGTTAG
>JAYUHQ010000301.1:0-9482 GCA_043766895.1 Aestuariivirga sp. | reverse complement strand
CAATCCAGTCAACCGCATTAGAGCCAACCCGCTATGAATTGCAAAAGCTCACACCAGCGCAAAAGCTTGGCCGTTGGATTCCGGTTTATGGTTTGGTGTTGCTCACAATTCTTCTCACCTTGATGTTTTCAATTCTGTTGCCCGATACATTTCCAACGCTGTTGAATTTGCGTTCGATAATCTCTGCCAAAAGTGTGATTGCAATCTTGTCACTTGCGGCAATGATCCCCATGGCAGCCGGCCGCATTGATCTCACCGTGGGGTATGGCATCGTGCTGTGGCACATCTTGGCTATCAGCCTTCAAACCAAATATGGCTTTCCGTGGCCGGTGGCTGTGCTCACCATTCTTGTTCTGGGTGCGGCGATGGGTGTTCTCAATGGCTGGCTTGTTGAAGTTGCCAAAATTGATTCGTTCATTGCAACGCTTGGCACCGGCACAATTTTATATGCCATAGCACTTTGGCATTCTCAGGGCCGCCAGATTGTGGGCGTGGTGCCGGATGGTTTTTATAATCTGGATGCCACCAAAATCTTTGGCCTTCCCATCACGGGGTTTTACGTCATCATTCTGGCTTTTGCCCTGTGGATCATTTTTGAATACACGCCGATGGGCCGTTATCTTTATGCCATTGGTGCAAGCCCCAAGGCCGCCGCTTTAAACGGCATTCCTGTGCGCCGCTTTGTGATGGGTTCGTTCATTGCATCAGGTGTGCTCACCGCCATTGCTGGCGTTTTGCTGGCGGCAAAATTGCGCATTGGCCAAGCCTCGGTGGGTTTGGAATATTTGTTGCCCGCTTTGGTGGGGGCATTTTTAGGGTCAACCACAATCAAACCCGGCCGTGTCAACGTCTGGGGAACTTTGATTGGGGTTACAATTCTTGCTGTAGGCATTTCTGGCATTCAGCAGTTTGGCGGTTCCTTCTGGGTGGAACCGCTGTTTAACGGCGCAACCTTGCTCATTGCCATTGGCATTGCAGGTTACGCCCAACGCAAACGCGGTGCCGCCCAGAAGGTATCAAAATAAGAGTTAATGGGAGAAGATTATGGATCGTAGAGAGTTATTAAAGCGCGGCATTGCCTTGGGCCTAACCGTGCCAATGTTAACCGAAGTGGCCTTTGCTGATTCAATGGCTGATGCACAAGCCATTGTTGATAAATATGCCATGAAGATGGACAAATGGGATGGCCCAACCACTGGCCCCAAAGCCCAAGCCGGAAAAACCATCGTCATCCTCGCTGGTGATATGAAAAACGGCGGCATCTTGGGTTCCTCCAAGGGTGCTGAAGAAGCCTGTGCGGCCATTGGTTGGACAGTAAAGACCATCGATGGTGCGGGTTCCGTTGAAGGCCGCGCCTCGGCTTTTGGCCAAGCCTTGGCGTTAAACCCCAATGGCATCATTGTTTCTGGCTTTGATACAACTGAGCAAGCAACCGGAATGGCCGCAGCCAAAGCTGCCAAAATTCCAGTGGTAACATGGCACTCTTCGCCAACCACTGGCCCTTCGCCAGAACTGGGCATTTTCGCCAATGTGACGACTGATCCGATGCAGGTTTCAACTGCGGCGGCTATGTGGGCCTATATTGATGCCAAGGGCAAACCGGGCTGCATCTATTTCACAGACTCAACCTATGCCATTGCCATTGCCAAAGCCAAAAAGATGCAGGAAGTCATCGAAAAGCTGGGTGGCACAACAGTTGAATGGGTGGATACTCCGATTGCTGAAACCAGCCAACGCATGCCACAACTCACCACCGCTTTGCTGCAAAAGCATGGTGCCAAGTGGACGCACTCAATGGCCATCAATGACTTGTATTTTGATTTCATGGGCCCGTCGCTCAATGCTGCTGGCATTGCAGGGTCTGGCCAAGCACCGTCTAACGTATCAGCCGGTGATGGTTCTGAATCTGCCTATCAGCGTATTCGCTCTGGCCAATATCAAGCCGCAACAGTGGCAGAGCCATTGAACTTGCAAGGTTGGCAATTGGTGGATGAGTTAAACCGCGCCATGGCTGGTGAAGCATGGTCGGGCTATGTATCGCCATTGCATGTGGTAACAAAAGCCAACGTTGAATTTGATGGCGGCCCCAAGAACGGTTTTGATCCCGGCAACGGCTATCAAAACGAATATAAGAAAATTTGGGGCAAGGCATAAGCCTTTTCCTGCTCTCAATGGACGCGAAGGCCTAACCCGCCTTCGCTTTTTTTGTTGGCACCAACAATCCTTGTTGCATGATCTTGCCAGCCTGCATTTTCTTTGTCACATTCGTTTCCAGCAACGGAGTGACTGATGAAAATTGCCTTTAGTGAAGACCACCGCAACCACTTTCCCCAAGGCGAATTAAACGGTGGGCAGTTTGTAACACCCTTCGAACGCCCATCACGCATGGAGTATGTTTTGCGCGAATTGAAATCTCGCAAAATGAATGATTTTGTAGCGCCAGGTAAGCTTGATATGCGCGCCGTTGGTAAAATCCACGACAAGGGGCTGATTGATTTTTTAGAAACCTGTTGGGATAAATGGGTGGCCGCTGGTTGCCATGGAGAAATTATTCCATCAAGTTTTCCAGTTCCGGGCCTAAGCAAACGAAAGCCCCGCAACATTGATGGCTTGGCCGGTTATTATTCAATTGGTACGGAAACGGCAATAACAGCTAGCACATGGGTGGCCGCCAAATCGTCTGCCGCCGTGGCGCTAAAAGCCCAATCAATCGTGGCAGGTGGCGCGTCATCTGCCTTTGCCCTGTGCCGCCCACCGGGCCACCACGCCCATGCCCATGCCTATGGCGGCTATTGCTTTCTCAACAATGCGGCCATTGCCGCGCAAGCGTTTCGCGATCAAGGTGCGGCACGTGTGGCCATTCTTGATGTGGACTTTCATCATGGCAACGGCACGCAAGATATTTTCTATGATCGTGCTGATGTTCTTTACGCCTCGCTTCATGGCGCACCCGAAGATGCTTTCCCCTATTTTCTTGGTTACAAAGATGAAAAGGGCAAAGGCAAGGGTGAAGGCTTTAATCTGAATTATCCCATGCCGCCCGGCACAGCCTATGATGTGTGGGGCGACGCGCTTGAAAGTGCCTGCCGCAAGATCAAAGCCTATAAGCCCGATGTGTTGGTGGTGTCTTTGGGTGTTGATACATTGAAAGATGATCCCATTTCATTTTTCAAACTCACCTCGGCTGATTTCAAAACCTATGGCGCCCGCATTGCCAAATTAAAACTACCAACCTTGTTTGTCATGGAAGGTGGCTATGCCATCGAGGCCATTGGCATCAACACGGTCAACGTGTTGGAAGGTTTTGAGAATGGCTAATGTGATGCTTGCCATCACCCAAATGGCCTCGCAAAACGATTGGGCCAAAAACTGCGACAAGGCCGAGATGTTGGTGCGCCAAGCTGTCCAACAGGGCGCGCAGCTGGTGTTGTTGCAAGAGCTTTTCGATGGCGACTATTTCTGTATCGAACAGCATGTGAAGTTTTTATCCAATGCCAAAGAGTTGCGCAGCCATCCCACCGTTCAACGCTTCACTGCCTTGGCCAAAGAACTGGGCGTGGTTTTACCGATCAGCGTGTTTGAGCGTGCAGGCCAAGCCCATTATAACACAACCGTTATTATTGATGCCGATGGAGCTCAACTTGGGCATTATCGAAAATCTCATATTCCCGATGGCCGTGGCTATCAAGAGAAGTTCTATTTCTCACCGGGTGATACAGGTTTTAAAGTGTGGCAAACGGCCGTTGGCACGCTTGGTTTGGGCATTTGTTGGGATCAATGGTTTCCCGAATGCGCGCGCGCCATGGCCTTGATGGGCGCTGAATTTTTGCTTTATCCCACCGCGATTGGGTCAGAGCCACCCAACCCAGCCTACGATTCCAGCAACCATTGGCAAAATGCCATGCGTGGCCACGCCGCGGCAAACATTATGCCGGTGCTCGCCTCAAACCGCGTGGGCAAAGAAACCGCACCCGATGGCAGAAGCGATATTTTCTATGGCCGCTCTTTCATCGCCGATTATCAAGGCGAAAAAGTTGCAGAAATGAACCGCATCGAAGAGGGCTTTAAAATTCACAACTTCGACCTTGATGCCATTGGTACCCTGCGCCGCAGCTGGGGCATTTTCCGAGATAGACGCCCGGAACTCTATGACGCATTGCTAACCCTTGATGGTAAAACCAAAGTGGCCGATCATGGCCGATCTTAAAACGGCGATAGACGCCCAAGGTGTAAGCAAGATTTTCAAAGGGTCTGGCCAAATTGATGTGGCCGCCTTGGATGATGTGTCCGTCGCCATCAAGGAAAACGAGTTCTTCACGCTGCTCGGGCCCTCTGGCTGTGGCAAAACCACGTTGCTGCGCTTGATCGCAGGTTTTGATTTTCCAACCTCCGGCCAGATTTTGCTTTATGGCCAAGACATTGCTGTGCTTGCGCCGTTCAAGCGCCCGGTGAATACGGTGTTTCAAAACTATGCGCTGTTTCCGCATATGACTGTCGCCCAAAACATTGGCTTTGGCTTGGAAATGCTGGGCAAACCCAAAGCGGAAATTGCAACACGCGTTGCCGAAATGTTGAAACTTGTGCGTATGGAAGATTTGGCAGACAGGCGCACGTCGCAGATCTCTGGCGGCCAGCAACAGCGCGTGGCACTGGCGCGCGCCTTGGCACCCAAACCAAAAGTTTTGTTGTTGGATGAACCATTATCTGCGCTTGATTATAAACTGCGCAAAGACATGCAGATTGAACTTAAACGCCTGCAACACGAAACCGGCATTACATTTATCTTTGTAACCCATGATCAAGAAGAGGCCTTGACCATGTCAGATCGCATTGCCGTGATGAGCAAAGGCAAAATTCTGCAGGTGGGCAGCCCCCATGATATTTACGAAAAGCCTGCCACGCGCTTTGTGGCCAATTTTATTGGCGAAACCAATTTTTTAGACGGCATGATGTCTGGCAAAAAGGTAAAACTCGACGCGGGCCCCATGATTGCCGCAACAGCCCCCGAAGGCTACACACCCAACGGAAAAGTAACCGTCGTTCTGCGGCCTGAACATGTCAGTTTGGTTGCGTTGAAACAGGCCGATCTGAAGGGCAAGGTTGAAAATATTGTGTATTTCGGCACGGATACACATATCCACGTGAACTTGAGCAATGGCCAGCCCTTCATGCTGCGCCAACAAAATGCGGGTTCCAAAAAGCTCAATGTTCAGCAAGGCGATCTGGTGGGTCTTGCCATTGCTGACGACACTGCACGGATTTTGAATGATTAGACCCGCGCAAAAATCGCTTTCACAAGCCGAGGAATCTGAGCGCGTCGCCGCTTCAACTGCTGCCAAACGTCATCGTTTGCTCGCCTTGCCATCGCTTTTCACGATCACTATTTTTGGCATCGGCCCACTTCTGGTAATTTTAATCTATTCATTTTTGAAGGCAGCGCCTTATGGTGGGGTTGAATGGAAACTTTCCACCAATGCTTATTTGAGTTTTTTGTTTCAGCGCGATATTTTTGACGACACGCTGCAATTTTCAGCCGATTATCTTTTTATCTATTTGCGCAGCGTATTGTTTGCAATGGCCACAACATTGGCCTGTTTGCTGATTGGTTTTCCAACAGCCTATTTCATGGCAACGCGCCCGCCTCAAGAACGCAATTGGTGGGTTTTGCTCATCACCATTCCCTTCTGGTCAAATTTGTTGGTGCGCACCTTAGCCATCATGTTTTTGATCCGCGACCAGGGGTTGATCAACAATATTCTCACCTGGGCTCATATAATCGATCACCCGATCACTATGCTCTACACCAATTTTGCCATCATGC
Organism: Aestuariivirga sp.; assembly: GCA_043766895.1. Taxonomy (GTDB): domain Bacteria; phylum Pseudomonadota; class Alphaproteobacteria; order Rhizobiales; family Aestuariivirgaceae; genus Aestuariivirga. Next base: position 3,661 of record JAYUHQ010000301.1, on the reverse strand, counting down.
TGGGGCTGCTCTATTCATATTTGCCCTTCATGGTTTTGCCGCTCTATTCCAGCTTGGAAAAATTAGATTTTCGGTTGGTCGAAGCGGGCCATGATCTTTATGCCACTAAATCTCAGGTGCTGCGCCGCGTTATTGTTCCGCTGTCCAAGCCCGGCATCATTGCGGGTTGTTTGCTGGTCTTCATTCCTTCGTTGGGGGCTTATGTAACACCCCTCATTTTAGGTGGTGGTACCCATTTGATGATTGGTGATTTAATTGCCCAACAATTTGGTTCAGGCCGCAATTGGCCGTTAGGCTCGGCGCAAGCCTTGATTTTAATGGCAGCAGTTTTGCTGGCGCTCTATTTTTATGTGCGCAACAGCTCAGGCAAGGTTGGCACGCATGGTTGATGTAAAATCGCAACCCGGTTTCAAAACCATCACCATGCTGTGCTTGGCGCTGCTTTATACGCCCATATTAATCTTGGTTTTGTTTGCATTTAACGCAGGTGATCTGGCCGCCACGTGGACGGGCTTTAGCGTGAAATGGTTTGGCGTGGCCTTGCTCAACCCTGAATTTCATAGTGCGGCCAAGAACACCTTGGCAATTTCTGCGGTGGCCACACTCGTGTCAACCACCTTTGCAACCATGGCCGCCATTGGCATGACGCGGGTGAAAGCTTGGCCCGGCCTTTCAGCGGCGTTGATGATTGTAAATTTGCCCTTGATGGTTCCAGAGATTATTACGGCGGTGGCAACCCTCTCATTCTTTGCCATGCTGGCTGGTGCCTTTGGTTTAAACTTCGGCATTGGCAATATTATGCTGGCCCACATCGTATTTTGCATTCCATTTGCGTTTATGCCGATCAGAGCACGGCTTGAAGATATGGATATGACGTTAGAAAATGCCGCCGCTGATCTTTATGCCACCCCATGGCAAGCCTTCCGGCGGGTTACTTTGCCCCTGCTTCTTCCTGGTGTTGCCTCAGGTGCGGCGTTGGCGTTTATTGTTTCGTTTGATGATTTCACCATCACGCAACTTGTTGCCGGGCCCGGCCAAACCACGTTGCCCTTGTTTATCTGGAACCAAATCAGGCGCCCCATCACGCCGGAAATAAACGCCATATCGACAATATTATTGCTTGTGTCAGTGGCATTTATCTCAATATCATTTCTAATCGCCCGAACCAAAAAAACTTGAAACAGGAGAGAACTCAATGAAGAAACTATTACTTGCCGCCGCATCTTTAGCTACGCTGGCGCTGGCCTCTGCACCAGCCATTGCCGATGGCGAACTGCACATTTACAATTGGGGTGATTATACCAACCCAAAACTGATTGAAAAATTTGAAAAGCAATTCAATGTGAAAGTCACCTTGGATAGTTATGATTCAAACGAAACCATGCTGTCTAAAGTGCGCGCCGGCAATTCAGGTTATGATATTGTTGTGCCCACAGATTACACCGTGGCCATTATGATCAAAGACGGTTTGCTTGAACAAACTGAGCCCAACGCGATGGCGAATTTCAAAAATATTGAACCTAAATATGTCCATTCTTATTGGGATGATGGCAGGCATTATTCGGTTCCATGGCAAATTGGTTTGACAGCATTTTCGGTTGATACAGCAAAATATAAAGGCAATATCAACACCTATGCCATTTTGTTTAAAACACCAGATGAGCTTAAAGGCCAGGTGAACATGCTGGATGATATGACCTCGATCATGCATGCCGCAGAACGTTATTTGGGCCAACCACGGTGTTCGGCTGATAAGGAAAACTTGAAAAAGGTAAGCGACCTTCTTGAGGCCGCCAAACCCAATTGGAAAACCTTCAGCTATGATACGCTAACCAAGCTGTCTTCGCATGATGTGGCCGTTTCGCAAAACTGGAATGGCTATTCATGGCGTGCGCGCCAACAAGTGGCCACCGTGCAATTTGCATTTCCTAAAGAAGGCATTGAAGGCTTCATGGATAATGTGGCCGTGTTGAAGGGTGCAAAAAACTTAGATAATGCCAAGGCTTTTCAAAACTTTGTCATGGACCCTGAAAATGCAGCGTTGATATCAGATTTTGCCCGTTATCAAAATGGCATCGTGGGTTCAAAGCCTTTCATGGACAAAGACTTTGCTGAGGCTCCTGAAATTAATCCACCCGCCGGTTCGCCAGAGCCTGAATTTGTTCCACCGTGCGATCCGGCTGTGATCGAAATCTATAACAAGATTTGGACCAAGCTGAAGGGATGAGTTTGAACGACGATAGCTTCCCCCGTTCGAAAGACGGGGGAAGAATAGCAATCCCGCGTGATCAATGGGACAGAGCGCCCTATAACCGATGGACGTTTCAGCACATCCGTGAAGTTGTGCCCACAGTTGAAGTGTGGCGCGGCACTGGCCCTGTTCGAGAGTTTGAAAGGCGCGAAAAAAACTTAGATGCGCTGCTGGTTCCATGCCGACATGATCAATCCATTGGGCTGTCTGACATGCTGCATACTCTGTATACGGATGGATTTATCGTTCTCCATCGTGGGGCCTTGATTTATGAACGCTATTTCAATGGCATGAACCCACGCACATTGCATCTTTCGCAATCTGTTGCAAAATCCGTCGTGGGCATGACGGCGGGCATTTTGATCGGCCAAGGTTTGCTTGATCCCAAACGGCTCTTTACCCACTATTTGCCAGAACTTTCCCACACAGCGTGGGCCGGCGCCACCTTGCAACAAGTGTTGGATATGACAACGGGCGTAAGGTTTGATGAAACCTACACAGATCCTCATTCAGATATTGGCCAATTGGATGTCGCCAGTGGCTGGAAGCCTATTCCCGCGGATGCCGATCCAAAACTCAAGTGGCCCTCTCATGTGTGGGAGCAGATTTTGGGCTTGAAGCGCGCCACGCGCGCCCATGGTGCTGCCTTCGAATATCGTTCGATTGAAACAGATGTGCTGGCCTTTGCGATGGAACGTGTAACGGGCAAGCGCTTGCATCAGATTGTTTCTGAAAATGTGTGGCAGAAACTGGGTGCAGAGGAATCAGCGTGCTTTACCGTCGATGCGGCAGGATATTCAGTGGCCGATGGCGGCTTTAATGCAACACTGCGTGATTATGCCAGCTTTGGCCAAATGATTTTAGAAGGTGGCCAAGGCACTGTTCCCAAGGCTTGGATCGATGAAACCCGCAACGCCAATCACACCATGTTTGGCGAGCCCTATTCGGTAACACTTCCGGGCGGTGCCTATCACAATCAGTTTTGGATAGAAGATCAAACCTCGCGCAATTTGATGTGTCGCGGTGTTTTTGGTCAATTGATTTATATTGATTTTAGCAATGCTATGGTAGTGGTGAAGCTGGCCAGCCAACCAGACTTTGTTGATCCCAAAATGATGGTGCAAAGCCTCAAAGCCATCCACGTCATAGCCAAGGCGTTGGCGTGAAGGCAACAACCCAACAGCTTTTGCATCAACGCAGTGTGGGTGAATTGGCTTTCACCATGGGAATTTCCGGCCCTCAAATCTTGCGCGAAAGCGGGGCATCAAAAATCCGCATTCCCCATGGATCAACCCAAGCGATCCTTATCAACACGGGCGGCGGCTTGGCGGGCGGCGATAAGTTCAACCACACCTTTGGGTGTGAGCAAGGGGCCAGTCTTTCTCTCACGTCGCAGGCGGCTGAACGGGT
>JAYUHQ010000300.1:0-9519 GCA_043766895.1 Aestuariivirga sp. | reverse complement strand
CTGGCATTCAAGTGAAGATCAATGCAGTTGCGTTGAAAGGTGTGAACGAATTTGATATTCCAGAAATGATCCATTGGGCGCACAGCCAAAAGATGGATTTCACTTTGATTGAAACCATGCCGCTGGGCGACATTGACGGCGATCGCACAGATCAATATTTGCCGCTTTCACACGTGCGTGCAGCGTTGATGGACAAATTCACGCTTGAAGATATTCCCTATAAAACCGGTGGCCCGGCACGTTACGTTCGCGTGAAAGAAACAAATGGTCGGCTTGGTTTTATAACGCCATTGACCCATAATTTTTGTGAAAGTTGTAACCGCGTTCGGCTTACTTGTACGGGAACGTTGTTTATGTGCTTGGGCCAGGACGACGCTGCAGATTTGCGACACGCGCTGCGGGCATCAGAAAGTGATGCGCTTTTGCACCAGGCGATTGCCGAAGCCATTTCGCGAAAGCCAAAGGGGCATGATTTTATTATTGACCGCACCCACAACAAGCCCGCGGTTTCACGCCACATGAGCGTTACTGGCGGTTGATCAATTTAATGTTATCGGCGGACTAAAACCAATTCCCGCGCGTAAGCGTTGTGAGAGCCACGGGGCCATCACACAGGAGCACTTCAACCTATGACGAATTTTCCACGGGCTCAGCTTTTGAGCATTGCTACTGCTGTGCCGCAATATGTTCTTGATAGCAAAGACGTGGCAATAAGGGCCGCAAAAATATTTGAAAAGTCTGGAGCGTTGTTTGAAAAAATGTTGCCGGTTTTTGCAAATACCGGAATTGAACAACGCTATTCAATTGCGCCCACTGAATGGTTTTATCAAACGCATGGTTGGCCTGATCGCACAGAGATTTTTTTGACCGGTGCAAAAGCGCTTTTCAAAGCAGCGGCTGCAAAGGCATTGGAACAGGCGCGGTGTAAAGCATCAGACATCGATGCCATCGTAACAGTTTCGTCAACTGGCATTGCCACACCTTCCATTGAAGCCCATGTCATGCACGAAATGGGTTTTCGAACCGATGTTCACCGCGTTCCCGTATTTGGGCTGGGTTGTGCTGGCGGCCTGACGGGGTTGGCCCTTGCTGCAAAACTGGCGGTGGCCATGCCTGGCGCAAAAATCTTATTGGTGGTTATTGAAATCTGCACAATTGCATTCAGGCCTGATGAGTTGACGAAATCCAACATCATCGCATCGGCCCTGTTTGGTGATGGGGCCGCCGCATTGGTGTTGAGCACCACAGAAACGGGCAGCTTGGGTGCAGTTGAATATGCCGGGGAACATTGTTGGCCCAACACCATTGATGTGATGGGCTGGCAGGTAGATCCTGAGGGTTTTGGCGCAATTTTCTCACGTAGCATTCCAGACTTGGCTTCACGCAATTTGCGGCCCGCTGCTGATTTGTTTTTAGCCCGCCACACACTGACCGTAACAGACATCGACAGCTTCAGCTTTCATCCCGGTGGCGCAAAGGTGATCGCTGCACTTGAACCCGCGTTCGAATTGGGAGAAGGCCGTTTGGTGAACGAACGCAAAGTTTTGGCAGGATTTGGCAATATGTCGGCACCAACCGTTCTGTTTGTGTTGAAGGAATGTTTGTCTGTGCCCACAAAGGGCCGCCGCTTTCTCTGCGCCTTGGGGCCAGGATTCACGGCCAGCTTTCTAACCATGGTGCATTAAATCATGTGGCCTGTGATCATTCTCACATTGGTAACAGCCCAGCGGCTTGCTGAATTGATAATAGCCAAACGCAACACCGCCGCTTTGCTTGCAAGCGGCGGGCACGAGGTGGGGGCCAAACATTATCCGATCATTGTGGTGTTTCACACCTGCTGGATTGTGGGGCTTTGGCTGCTGGCGCGCACTGCCGAGGTGAACTGGTTGCTGATTTCAATTTTTGCAGTTCTTCAAGCCGCAAGGGTTTGGGTTCTGGCCACGTTGGGAGCCCGCTGGACAACGCGCATTATCATCATGGCCAACGCGCCGCTGGTGTTAAGTGGGCCATTTCAATTTTTGAAACACCCAAATTATTTGGTTGTTGCCTTAGAAATTTTCGTTCTTCCCGCAGCATTTGGGCTTTATGCGTTTGCGCTTATCACTGGGGTGATCAATCTTTGCATTCTAGCCTACCGGATTAAAATTGAAGAGCATGCATTGTCAGCCCAAAGGTGATGTGCGGCTGATCTTGGGCAGCGAGATAGTTAGATATCAATCACCTCAACTTTTGAGATGAAGCCCAAGTGATCAAAGGTTACAATTTCTTTCCCACTTCTTTGCACTTTCACACCCGTTCGGTTTGACGTTGCCTGAAGCCGCCAAGTGGATTGCACGCGCATTTCATCCAGTTCTAAAATTTCATCATCAACCGATATCTGATCGGAAAATTCTGAAAAATAGTCTCGCATGGCATGCATAATTGCAGTTCGGCCAACGACATGCGATTTCAACCCGGGCGACATGTAAGTCGCATCTGGCGCAAACATAGTGGTCACAACATCAGGATCAAAGGCATTCAACGCGGTATGATAAGCAACAAGCGATGATTTGTTGCTCATTCGCCCAAGGCTGCGATAATCCGCACCCAAGATTTTATGCCGCGCTGAAAACTTGAAAGATTATATTTTTCATTCGGGCTGTGAATGGCATCATCATTCAGACCAAAGCCAACCAAAACCGAATCCATGCCCAGAATATCCTTAAAGCTGCGCACAATGGGAATTGATCCACCAGAGCCCATCAATACGGTTTCGCGTTTAAATTCGGCTTGCAAAGCGGCAGCGGATTTTTTGATATAAATATTGTTTTCAGAAATTTCTGAGGCGGGGCTTCCGCCGCCTTTGCCAGAAAATTTCAAAGTTGCATCTTTCATCATGTGTTTTTTTGCGAAGGACTGAAACGCTTTCAAAACTTTTTGTGGGTTTTGTTTGCCCACCAGACGGAAGGTAAGTTTGGCATGGGCTTTGGAAGGAATCACAGTTTTAGAGCCATCGCCCTGATAGCCGCCCCAAATGCCGTTCACCTCGGCTGTGGGCCTTGACCAGATTTGCTCAATCACGCTGAAGCCTTTTTCACCAGCTGATGACTTTAGCCCAACACTTCCCAAAAATTTCTTTTCCGAAAACTTCAAGCTTGCCCATTGCTTTTTTGTGGCTTTGGGCAAAGCCGAAACGCCATCATAGAATTTTGGGATTGTCACCTTTCCGGTCTTGTCATGAAGTGCGGCAATCAATTTCGTCAGTGCACGGATGGGATTTGTGGCAGCGCCACCATACATGCCCGAATGCAGATCAATTGCTGGCCCGGTAATTTCAATTTCTTCGTGCACAAGCCCGCGCAGACGCGTGGTGATCGCCGGGGTTTTTTCATCCCACATATTGGTGTCGCACACAAAAGCCACGTCGCAGGAAAGCTCAGCCTTGTTGTCTTTTAAAAACGGAATGAGCGACGGCGAACCTGATTCTTCTTCGCCCTCGATCAGAAACGTGGCTTTGATCGGAAGCGAGCCGGTTTCGGTTATAAAAGCCCGGGCAGCTTCAACAAAGGTCATCAACTGGCCTTTATCATCGGCGGTTCCGCGCCCATAAATGCGTTCCACACCGTCAGCATCTTTTTTCAACACGGGTTCAAACGGCTTGGTGTTCCACAAGTGCAAGGGATCAACAGGTTGCACATCATAATGGCCATAGAACAAAATATGGGGTGTTTTTGAAGAGGCGTTTTTAGGGGTATAATGGGCCACAACCATGGGCCTTCCCGGCGTTTTGCGCGCAGTCGCATCAAAGCCCAGAGCTTTAAGTTCCTTCACCAACCAATCAGCCGCCTGTTGGCAGGCATCGGCATAGGTTGGATCCGTTGAGATCGATGGAACGCGCAGCAATTCAAACAGCCGCTTCAAGCTCATCTCGAAGCCTGACTCTGCACGCGCTACAATTTTTTCGACGCTCATTTTATTTTTCCTTCTGCAACTTTTCCGATGAGGCGGGCCCAAGAGCGCGTGCCTTTGTGGAAACATTCAATATCATATTTTTCATTGGGGCTGTGGGCGGCATCATCAAAGCGACTAAACCCAATCAGCAAGCTTTCCATGTCTTGATAATCTTTAAAATTGGCAACCACGGGGATAGAAACGCCACTGCCCACCAATGCCGTGGGCTTGCCCCATTCTTCAGCCAAGGCAGCGGAAGCTTGTTTTACCCACGGGCTTTTTTCATCAACCGCAATGCCAGATGAATCGCCCCCGTGGGTTTCAAATTTCACTTTGCAATTTTCGGGCAAGAGCGATTTTATATAGTTGCGAAAATTTGTCCTGATCTTTTTTGGGTTTTGCCCCTCCACCAAACGAAAGGTTATTTTGGCCGTTGCTTCTGCCGGCAAAACGGTTTTGGCACCAACACCTTGATAGCCGCCCCAAATGCCGTTCACCTCACAGGTGGGCCGTGACCAAAGTTGCTCGGCCAAGGTGAAGCCCGTTTCGCCCGAAGCTGTGGTTTGTCCCACTTCGCCCAAATAGTCTTTGGCTTTGAATTTAAGATTTTTCCACTGGGCGGCCTTGGCCTTTGAAATGGGCTTCACACCTTCATAAAATTTTGGAATGGTAATGCGGCCATTTTTGTCGTGCATTTTATCAAGCAGGGTTGATAGAACTTTGATCGGGTTGGCGGCTGGCCCACCATAATAGCCAGAATGAAGATCAATGCGCGGGGCGGTTATTGTTACATCTTCGGCGATGCAACCGCGCAAAGATGTGGTGATGGCGGGCACATCATCATCCCAAATCTCGGTATCGCAAATCAGCGCAATATCAGCTTTCAGTGCCTTGCCTTGCTTTTGCAAAAATCGCGCAATGTGTTCGCTGTCGCCTTCTTCATCGCCTTCAATCAACACGGTTAGGCGAAACGGCAATGATCCGTGTACGGATAACCAAAGCCTGCTGGCTTCCAAAAACGTAAGCAATTGGCCCTTGTCGTCTGAGGCTCCTCTGGCAAAGATTGCGGGTCTGCCGCGTTCGGTTTTGCCCACGCGTGGCTCAAACGGCGGGGCATGCCAAAGGTTTAGGGGGTCAACGGGTTGAACATCATAATGGCCATAAAACAACACATGGGGCAGGTGAACATGTTCAGCACCCCAGCGGCCAATCACAGCAGGTTGGCCCGTGGTTTCATGGTGGCTGGTGATCAGGCCAAAGCTTTTCAAATAAGCTTCCAGCCATTGGGCTGTGGCGCGGCAATCATCATGATGGGCGGGATCTGTGCCAATTCCGGGGAATTTTAGAAAATCACACCAAATATTGATGCTTTCTTCTTGCGCAGCGTCGATTTTTTTCAATACTTGGTTCAACATGGTGATTGTGCGAATCCAACAGAGTTTTAAGAATACTAGCCCATGAATGGGGTTAAGAGCAAAGCCACCTTATGAGCACTGACCAGACCAAGGCACAATTTTTACTCGCGCGCGACAGTTTGCAGGCGCGCGAAGCCTCGTCGCGGCTTAGTCGCTTTCGCAGGCGGGGCTATCAACGTTACATTTATTGGCGCAGTTCGATTGATTTTTCACTGTTGTGGAAAAGGCGCTGGTTCATCATTGCCATGTTTTTGGGGTTTGCGCTTATGGCAGCGCCCACACCTTCAGGGCTGAACCATCAGGGCCAGATTGTTCTGTGTATGTCGCTCATGGCGACAATCTTGTTTGTCAGTGAAGCTGTGCCCCTGCCCACAGTGCCATTGCTGATCATTGTGGGTGAAGTGATCTTGCTGAAGCTTGACCCCACCAGAGTGGCCCAAAGCCTGATGACAGATTCGGTTTTGTTTATCATGGGATCGTTGATGTTGGCGGTGGCTGTGGTGAAACAACGGTTAGACAAACGCATCGCTTGGTGGATCGTGCGGCTGACCGGCACCAACGTCTATTGGATCAGCTTTGGCATTACGGTTGTGTGCGGCACGCTTGCTGCATTTATCGGTGAACACACGGTGGCCGCAATGATGCTGCCTGTGGGTGTAACGCTGATTACGCTGACATCGAATGATCCTAAAAAAATCCACAATCTTGCTGCGGTTATTTTATTTTCGATTTCTTATGGGTGTTCAATTGCCGGTGTGGCAACCCCTTCGGGGGGTGCGCGAAACGCCATCATGATCAGCTATTGGAAAGATTTTTTCTATTCAGCATCTGATCCGGCAACCCAGCGCTACCTGATGGATTATCTGCACTGGGCCCTTTATGCCTTTCCGATGTTTTTGTTGCGCTTGCCATTTGTAACGCTGCTTTTGGTTTTCACCTTCAAACCAGAAACAACCGATATGACGCGCGCCATCAGCCGTTTGCGCACACAGGTTTCCATGCAAGGGCCGATGCGCGGCTCAGAATGGATGACGATTTTAATATTTCTCATTACAATTTTATGCTGGGTCACATTTTCATCCACATTGGGTTTGGGCGTTATCGCCATCGGTGGCACAGCGGCATTTCTGATTTTTGGATTGGTGCGTTGGGAAGATATTAACGCAGGCGTAAACTGGGGCGTGGTGTTGCTTTATGCCGCTGCCATATCGCTGGGTATTGAAATGAAATCATCGGGCGCTGCCGAATGGGTGGCATCCAATGCGTTGCAAGGATTGGTGGCCATGGGTGCAACCAGCAGCTTGGCCTTTGATAGCGCGATTTCAATTCTTACTATTTTTGTTTCAAATACGATGACTGCTGGTGCTGCCGTTGCGGTGTTGGCCCCCATTGTTTTAAAAACAGCTGTGGCCAGCGGGCATGACCCGTTGCGCATTGGCTTTTTAGCGGCCATTTCATCAGCTTTTGGTTATTTAACACCGGCGGCCCAACCCGCGTTCACCATTATTTATGCTTCAGGCTATTTGAAAAGTTCTGACTTTTTTAAAATTGGCATTCGCATGATGATTTTGTCATTTGCGGTTTTGCTATTAACGTCGCAATATTATTGGCCGTTGCTGCCATGAAATTTTTTAGCCGAAATATCTTGCCTGTGCGCCAGGAAGCGGCGGTGCAAAAAACCATTGCGAATTTGCGGGCGCAAAGGCGCAATCGCTTTCGCATTCTGGCCTGTATCAATGGCACCGAAGAAAGCTTGATCACCGTTCGCCAAGCGGCCCGCATTGCTGTTACAGATGAAAGCGATATCATTGTATTGTTTGTGCGCCCGATTGATCAAGGGCTGCATTCGGGTGGCTTGCAGGTTAGGCTGGCGCGTCAAAACATGATGGACGCAGGGTTTGAATTGCCGGGGGTTACGCATCTCAAAAAAGCGCTGGATATTTTAAAAGAAGAAGGAATAGACGCAGCGAGTTGGGAGCGCGAAGTTGACCACCAGGACGCTTGGGGCGACCCTGCTGGCGATAACAAGGCCGAATACAAATCGCCCACCGGCAAAAGCGTTGTGTTGAAATTAAAAACAGCGCCCGACGTGGCCGTTGGTATTCTCGATCAATATGAATTGGGGCCCTATAATTTGATGATTTTGGGAGAGCCTTCGCACTGGCGTTCTGAATTTAAGGCATTCTTTGGTTCTGGCGTTGTGCAAACGGTTTCTTCAATGGCGCCCTGTTCAGTTTTGATCGTGCGAGAAAATGCACAAAAACGTGGCTTCTTAATTTGCACCGATGGAACATCACGTGCGATGCAATCAGTGCGACGCGCAGCAGTATTGGCCCATATGATGGACGAACCTATTTCACTGCTGGCGGTTGCCCCATCAGAGGCGGCACATGGTGCCGCACAAGAAGCGGTTGCCAACGCACAAGCGTTGCTGAAAGCGATGAAAATTTCGGTTCCCCACACCCATGTTGCAATCGGGGACGTTGCTGCCGAGATTGTGAAGTTCAGCGCTGGCTATGGCACAGTGGTGGTGAGCGACGAGCGCAGATCACGCTGGCATCGCATCTTCAAAGGGTCAATCACCAGCGATGTTGTGCGCGGCTCAAAAACCAGTGTCTTAGAAGTCCGCTGAAGGCCTTGTCTTAGGCCCCCTGCTCTTCCACGGAATCCAGATATTCATTGAGATGTTCGAGATTCTCAAAGCGCATCCAACCTTCATCAGTTTCGGCTTCAACCGTTTCATCAGAAAGAATGCGCGCAGGCCTTCCGCGAATAACCTTTTCCTCAACCACAAAAAGTTCAGCTTCTTCTTCAGCGTCTGCTTCGGCAGGTACTGCTTCAGCCGCGGCAACCGCGGGTTTTGCAGGCTCACTGTGGAATGGTTCAGGGGCTGCGGATGTCATGGCGTCCATGCCGCCCATGGATTTGATAACATCGGCTTTGGCTTGCTCTAAGGCGCTGATGGTTTCAGCAACCGAGGTTTGTGCAGGCTTTGCGGCCACATCAGCGGTTTTGCTTTTGGCAGCTTCCACCATGGCAGCGCCAGCAACCGCAACGGCTGCTGTGGCCGCCGTTGCTTCGCCAGCTTTTCTACCAAAATTTGGAATTGAGGTTGGAACAGGCAAAGCCGTGGGTTCAACTTCAGATACGACAGACACGGCACCAGAGCGCGACACGCGTTGAGACATTCCCAAACGATCCATCACGCCAGCCAAACCAAGGGCCAAAACACCGCCGACAAAGAAAATTGCGGCGCTATCGAATTTAATTCCCAACACATCCATTTTGCCGGGCGAATAATATGTCAACGCGCCAATGGCAACGCCAGCCACAACCAAAACAAGGCCGAGTAGTTTCATAAGGTTAGACATCAGTGCCCCTCCACATCTGGCGAATCAAGCCAAGTCTGGCCTGATACGCTTTTTACATATCACAGGGTTAACATGTGTTAACGGCTGTGGCCAGAAGGCTAATCGCCAAAAACCATCCGCGGCGCAGGCTTCCTGCCCGAGCCACTTTCCATGGCTTCCCATAAGGTTTTTGCGATTTGCCGATAAATTTCGGTGTGCGGTGAATGAGGCAACGTTGCAACAATCGGTTCGCCTGCATCTGAACGTTCTCGGATTTGCGGATCTAGCGGAATTTCGCCCAGAAAGGGCAGGCCCAAACGTTCGGCCTCGGCCTTGGCGCCGCCGTGGCTGAAAATTTCGTGGCGCTTTCCACAGCCGTCGCAAATGAAATAGCTCATATTCTCAATCAATCCCAAAACCGGCACATTGACCTTCTTGAACATGTTCAAGCCTTTTCGCGCATCAATCAAAGCCAAGTCTTGTGGCGTTGATACAATCACTGCGCCAGACAAGGGCGACTGTTGGGCCAAGGTGAGTTGGGCATCGCCCGTGCCGGGCGGCATATCAATTACCATAACATCTGTCTCGCTCCATGCCACTTCGCGCAACAGTTGGGTGAGGGCCGACATCACCATAGGCCCGCGCCAGATCATCGGCGTGGTTTCATCAACGAGAAAGCCAATTGATGCAACTTCAACACCAAAGCGGCTCATCGGCTTCATGCGTTTGCCTGTTGCGTCAGAAGCCTCAGGTTTTCCCGTAATACCAAACAGCTTTGGCATGGAAGGGCCATAAACATCAGCGTCAAGAACCGCCACGCGAAG
>JAYUHQ010000299.1:0-9554 GCA_043766895.1 Aestuariivirga sp. | reverse complement strand
GCCAGGCTTTATTTTTTAATTCCTCCGCCAAAGAACTGGCTTAGGCTTATTGTTTTTGAAGCCGTGCAAGCGTTTGCACGTTTTCAAAAAAAAGCCCGTTCCAAAGAACGGGCAACAGGGATCATGGTCCTGTTACAACACCAGTTTGCGCTTGAAGAGCCGGGGAGGGCAATGTCATGGCGGTGTTGCGCCCACATAACTTGGCCGAATTAAAAAAAGTTCCAATTCGGTCTGAAAAATATTTGGAACCAGATTTGGGATTGGTGGGTTTTCAATTTGCACTGATTTTGAGAAGGTGAGGAATGATCGACACCGAAGAAAAGCCTTATGACCCACTCATTGCGGTTCCCATTCAACAGCAATCCGCAAAAAAGCGCGCGGCAGAAATCGATAGTGACGAGATGAAGCACAAAAAAGATAAAGCGCAGCGCCCTAGTTATGGCAAACGCACCGTCAATCCCGACGATCGCAAGTGACTGCACCAATTCGCGTTGCAAAAAATAAACCTAAAAAATCTAGAGATTGAACTTGTAGGGTGTTCGCGCGTTCTTTACGCAGCACTGCGTATCCAACAGTTAAGGCAAAAAGAATTCCAATGGCGTTTGGTTTCTCGTTGCGGCTAACGAAATAGCGCCCGGTTTCTGGTGGTTCGCAGTGCGTCCCCCCTCTTCATTCTTGAGTTTTGGAGAATAAAAATCCGCCACCTTAAATACTTGCGAGAATGCAGATATTGCAATAAGTTTAGTTTTCGCACTTTAGCTGTCTTTCGATGGGGTGACAGTCGCATGAAGCTTGCCGCAAGAATTGCAGTGGTTATTGCAACGGCAGCTTTGCCAGTGCTGTGCATGTCGGTGTATAATTCTTATCAACTTTACCAAGCCCGCCAAATTGAAATTAGCCAAGCAGCATTGCGCCAAGCAGAGTTGACCTCGTCTGAACTTGATCGAATGATGGAGGGTATACGCGGCACCATGCTGGCTGTGGCCCAGGTTCCGGCCGTTCGTCTCATGAACACTGAATTGTGTAGAATATTTATCGCCCGCTTATCGCAACAAATCACCTATTTGCCGGCCATTGTTGTGGCAGACGACAAGGGACAAATACGGTGCGCTTCATCGCCCGAGCAATTGAAATTGAACGTTTCAGATCAGGCTTATTTTCAGGAGGCATTGACTCAAAATGGGTTGGTGACTGGCGAATACGCCGTGGGGCTTTTAAGTGAAAAGCCGGTACTGCCCTTGGCCCTGCCCGTTCTGGATGATTCTGGCAGACATATTGGTGCAGTAATTTCTGCGGTTGATTTGAAGTGGTTGTCTTTGCAACTTTTACAGCGTGGAGTGCCTGCGGGTGGCTCTGTCACGGTGGCTGATCGGAAAGGCATTATTTTGGCCCGCCAGCCCGAGCCAGATAAATTTACCGGCATTAAAATTCCAGACCAATACATGTATCTGTTGAACGCATCTAAACCCGGGGTGATCAACGTTACCAGCCAAGATGGAACTGTGAGGCTTTTGGGATATGTGCCTTTAGAAAAGCCGCCCGACGGGCTTTATGTAAGTGCGGGGCTTTCTCAGAAGGAATCATTTTTATCGGTCGATTTAGCAATTTGGCGCCAAATACTTGGTATTATTTTTTCGATCTTTACGGCAATGGTTTTGGCCTATTATTTAGCACAGAAATTTATCGCCCAACCATTTCAACATATTCTTTCGACGATCAAAAGTTGGCAGGCCCATGATTTTTCCGTCCGAACGGGATTACAACCAAGCCAAGGCGAGCCCGGAATTTTAGGCAATCAATTTGACCGAACGATTGATCTCGTGGTGAAACGCGAAGAATCTGTCAATATTTTATTGCGCGAGTTGGCGCATCGATCCAAAAATCAGCTCACCCTTCTCATCAGCCTTGTTAACCGCCTTTCCCAAGGTCAAAAAACAGTACCCGAATACCAAAGCGCGATTGTGGACAGGTTGCTGGCACTTTCAGCATCGCAAGATTTGCTGTTGCAAAATGATGGCCAGTCTGTCGACATTGAGAAGCTCATCCGTTCTCAGTTACAGAGTTTTGATATCAATAGCCTCAAACAAGTATCGATTTCTGGCCCATCATTGATCCTAAGCAATAGCAACCTGCGCCCCCTGGGAATGGCAATTCATGAACTTGGCACCAATGCCACAAAATATGGCGCGCTTTCGAACAAACGCGGGCGGGTGAATATTTCATGGAGCGCCACCAACACACCTTTGCGTTGGATTGAGCTTTCTTGGGTTGAAAGCGGGGGCCCTCTTGTCATGGTTCCAAAAAACAATGGTTTTGGTCGAACGTTGATTGAGAAGATTGTGCCGCTTCAATTGCGGGGCGAAGCACAAATTATTTATCGACCTGAAGGTCTGGTTTGGTTAATTCGGTTTTTAGAAATTTTAGATCGAACGGAAGCAAACTCCCCGTAAGGCTTGCCATGCCGCAGGCCAAAATTGATGATTTTAAATCAGATAAACTTTAAATTGAAGTGCTGGTGGCTTGGCCCCTCGGCACGCAGCATGGGGCAATCGGCAAATAGATAATCAACAAATGTAACGCGCTTTAACGAGGGAACTTAATGCGCGTTGGTGAATTACTAGATTGAATATCTCACCTGAAAATTAGAAAGGAACAGAAAATGGCCGTATCACAAAATCAGACAAACCGCCCTATGCCGCAAACACGTCGTCCGGTTCCAACCTCGGAGACGCCTTATGTCAGTGAGGATCCGGGTTTTGGTTATGAGGATCCAGGTTTGACGCCGTCGCAACGTGCTGCAAACCGTATTGAAACAAAATCCAGCAACTCCACTGGCGTTATGATCTTTATTGCAGTTGTAATCCTATTGGCAGCAGCGGCTTATTTTTCGTATAGCCGCCCTGTTACAATGAGCACGCCACCTGCCACTTCAAGCCAGAATGACACGACGAGCTCCGCCCTTCCACCAGCAAGCACAGATACCAAAACTGCGCCTGCTGCAGGGGTTAATGGGACAACACCTCAGGCAACTGCTCCAGCAGCTGGGCAAACGACCGCTCCTGCAACTGGTCAATCTACAGCACCTGCACCAGGTGATGCCCAACCCGCAGCACCGGCAGCTCCAAAAACAACACCCTGATTATTGAGTGGGGGGCAGAGTAATTCTGGCCCCCAACTATTGCGTTCGTGCGGATCCCTATTGAGTTTCTCTTTGCCAATTTCGGCCAAAATAATTTTCGCGATTATTATGTTTGATGTCGGAACTTTAGTTTGGCGTGAAAGTTAAAAACCCGAGCGATATGCAATGCGCTCCATTCATTTCTTAAATGAGGACACATCATGAAATCATTTTTTCTGATACCAGTTGCTTGTCTAATTTTCTGTGGTTCGGCATCGGCCATGACAGACGCAGAGTGCAAGACAATGTGGCAACAAGCCGACACCAACAAAGATGGTGTGCTGAGTGGGCCTGAAGCCGAGCGTTATAGCGCAATGATGAGAATGGCCAATAAAACGATGGGTTCAGACGCTGCCATCAATGAAGCAATTTTTGATGAAAACTGCAAAGCAGACGTGTTTAAAACGGCATCGGTTGATGCCGGTGCACCGCTGCAGGGTGCCAACAGTTTCACAGAATCTCAGGCCAAAGATCGTGTGGTGGCCGCCGGTTTCACCATGCCCGCTACATTGACCAAAGACGACAAAGGCATTTGGCGCGGAACCAGCACGAAAGACGGAAAAAACGTCAATGTTGCGGTTGACTACAAAGGCAACGTTGTTTCGCAATAAACCTCAAACCTATCAATGAAAGGAAATCTCATGAAAACGATTACCAAAGTTTATGATAGTTATGAAAAGGCCCACCAAGTTGTTGATGAATTGCAGGCGGCAGGAATTGCCATGGCGTCAATAAGCGTTTTAGCAAGCGAACAAGCGGTAAGCAAATATGAAGATGCTGCTGGAACAACTGAGGCAGGCCCAGGAGCGGGCTTGGGCGCAACCGTTGGCGGCGCAGCAGGCCTTTTGGCAGGGCTTGGCCTTTTGGCCATCCCGGGCTTAGGACCAATTGTGGCCACAGGTTGGCTTGCATCAACAGTGGCAGGTGCTGCGGCTGGTGGAGCAACCGGTGGCATCTTAGGTTCATTCATGGCTGCGGGTGTGCCTGAAGACCATGCCCATGTTTATTCAGAATCTGTTCGTCGCGGCGCAACCGTCGTTTCAGTTCGGGCAGAAGATTATAACATCGCAACCGTGCAATCCATCTTGGATAATTTTGATCCGATTGATCCAGTCAAGCAGGGTGAAAATTACCGCCAAAGTGGCTGGAACGAATTTGATCCCCAAGCCGGGCCATATGAATCCACCCGCGCTGCTGCCGAACGAGATCGGCATTTTATTTAAAGAAACTATTATTCCCACTTCAGCAAAACAGGAGAACATTATGCCCAAATCGCCAAAGCAACTTGATGAGCTTTTCCACAACACCCTGAAAGATATTTACTTTGCCGAAAAAAAGATCGTGGCAACGTTGCCCAAAATGGTAAAAGCAGCCACCTCCCCCGAATTGAAGGCAGCGTTTGAGAAACATACAGCAGAAACTGAAGGACACGTTACTCGTCTTGAAGAAGTGTTCGGTTTGATTGATGCAAAACCTCAGGCCAAAACATGTGATGCCATTATGGGCATTGTCAAAGAAGGCGAAGAGCTTATTCAAGAATACAAAGGTTCAGCCGCACTTGACCCGGCACTTCTTGCCGTTGCTCAGGCCGTCGAACATTATGAAATGTCACGATATGGCACTTTAAAATGTTGGGCCGAAGAGTTGGGAATTGATGAGGCTGTATCTTTGTTGGATGCAACTTTGCAGGAAGAAAAAAACACTGATGCCGCACTCACAGATATTGCAAAATCAGTGGTCAATATAAGCGCTGAAGCAGCTTAAAACAAAACATCACCATTTCAACCCCGCGCGGTTTTGTAAACCGACGCGGGGTTTTTTGTGCCTTATATTTACGATTTCCTTATGCCGGGGGCTAACATTCCATATCGCAAACTTATGTGAGTTTAAGCATTCTTTGGGCTTGTACTTTTCAGGAGCCACAGATGTTTGACGTTAGATTTCTCGCCCTTGGGTTTGGATTGTTTCTTGTCGGTGCCGCATACGTGCGCTTTTGCGCAGGATTGTGAGGTTGCTATGGCCGAGGCATTCATCGGACTTCTCGTTGCACTTGGGCTGGCAGTTTACCTGCTCTATGCCTTGCTCCATCCGGAAAAATTTTGACCCACAAAATGAAAGGGTAATGCCATGACAATTATTGGCTGGTTTCAAATCATAGTTCTGCTTGGCCTTGTAACGCTGAGTGCTTGGGGATTGGGTAATTATATGGCGGCTGTGTTCACGGGTCGCCGCACGTTCTTAACGCCCGTGTTGGCACCAATCGAAACTGGCATCAACTTGCTTTGTGGCATCAGGCCGAAAGAGCAAGATTGGAAGGCTTACACCTTGGCCATGCTTGCGCTGAACGCAGTGGGGTTTTTAACGCTTTATGGTTTGATGCGCCTGCAAGCCTTTCTGCCGCTGAACCCCCAAGGCTTTGCCGCGGTGGCGCCAGACTTGGCATTTAACACCGCGATGAGTTTTGTAACCAACACCAATTGGCAGGCTTATGGCGGTGAATCTGCTATGAGCCATTTTGTGCAAATGGCGGGCTTTACCGTTCATAATTTTCTTTCAGCAGCAACGGGCATTGCGCTTGCTGTGGCATTAACACGCGCATTTTCGCGAAGCGGGGTCAGCACGCTTGGCAACTTTTGGGAAGATCTTGTTCGGTCGACGCTTTACGTTTTGCTGCCGCTTTCAATTGTTGTTGCTATCTGTTTTTTAGCGCTTGGTATTCCACAAACATTGTTAGGCACGGTCGAAGCAACCACGCTGGAAGGCGCAAAACAAGTGATTGCGCTTGGCCCAATCGCCAGCCAGGAAGCGATCAAACAGCTTGGCACCAATGGTGGTGGCTTTCTCAATGCCAATTCTGCCCACCCATTTGAAAATCCTTCGGCGTGGTCTGATTATCTTTCAATATTTTCAATGTTGGTGGTTTCTGCGGCCATGCCCATCATGTTCGGGCGCATGGTGGGTGATGCGCGCCAAGGCCGCGCCTTGCTGATCACAATGTTGTTGTTCGTTGTTGTTGGCACGGCCATTGTTTATTGGGCTGAAGCTTCTGGCAACCCTATCATGCAAGCCTTGGGCGTTGATCCATCACAAGGCAACATGGAAGGTAAAGAGATGCGCTTTGGCCTTGCCATGACGGCGCTGTTTGTTGTTGCCACAACAGGGCTTTCCTGCGGTGCTGTTAACGCCATGCATGCTTCACTGACGCCCTTGGGCGGTCTGGTGCCGTTGTTCATGATCCAGCTTGGTGAAGTTTTGCCTGGTGGTGTGGGTTCAGGCCTCTATGGCATTTTGGTGATCGCGGTTCTTACGGTGTTTATCGCGGGCCTGATGGTTGGCCGCACGCCTGATTATTTGGGCAAGAAAATTGAAGCGCGCGAAATGAAACTAGCGATGTTGGCACTTTTGATTTTGCCCCTTGTTATACTGGGCTTTAGCGCTGTTTCAGCAATGTTGCCACTTGCACTGGCCAGCTTGGCCAATGCTGGCCCCCATGGGTTGAGTGAAATTCTCTATGCCTATTCATCAGCAGCCGGCAACAATGGCTCAGCCTTTGCTGGGTTGAATGCGAACACACCTTGGTTCAACACCACGTTGGGTGTTGCGATGTTTCTTGGCCGGTTTGCCTATATTGTGCCCATGATGGCAATTGCCGGTTCGCTTGCGGCCAAACAGAAAATCGCCACATCGGCTGGCAGCTTCCCGACACATGGAACCTTGTTTGTGATGCTGCTGTGCGGCGTCATTCTTATTCTTGGCGGCTTGCAATATTTTCCATCGCTGGCACTCAGCCCGATTGTCGAACACTTCTTGATGGTTGCGGGCAAGACTTTTTGATTGGAGATTTAAATGACTAAAGACACAAGTGCCCCGGCATTGATTGATAGCACCATATTCCGCCAAGCGGCAATTGATTCATTTCGCAAACTTAATCCACGTGCGCTGGCCCGCAACCCGGTGATCTTTGTTACCGAAGTTGTTGCGGCCTTGGTTACAGCACTCTGGATCCGCGATTTTCTTGTGGTGAATGGCACCGCGTGGTTTTCAGGCCAGATTGCGGCTTGGCTGTGGTTCACGGTTTTGTTTGCTAATTTTGCCGAGGCCGTGGCTGAGGGGCGCGGCAAGGCACAAGCTGATGCGCTGCGACGCACGCGCACTGATACATTGGCCAAACGTCTGATCATACCTGAAACCAACGACCAAATTTATACTCGCGTTTCAGCACTGGACTTGAAAACGGGTGATATTGTGCTTGTTGAGGCGGGCGATCTCATCCCGAGCGATGGCGAAATTATTGAAGGTATTGCATCGGTCAATGAATCAGCAATTACGGGTGAGTCAGCACCGGTTATACGCGAGTCTGGCGGCGATCGCTCTGCTGTTACAGGCGGCACGACTGTTCTTTCAGATTGGCTGAAAGTGAAAATTACCGCTGCGGCTGGCAGCACATTTATAGACCGGATGATAGCCTTGGTTGAAGGTGCAGAACGCAAGAAAACCCCCAATGAATTGGCGCTATCAATCTTGCTTGCTGGCATGACGTTGATATTCCTCATCGCTGTGGTAACCCTTTGGGGGCTTGCTGGTTATTCTGGCACCATGCTTTCTGTGACAGTTCTTGTCGCACTTTTGGTAACACTTATTCCCACAACAATTGGCGGCTTGCTTTCTGCCATTGGTATTGCAGGCATGGACCGGTTGATACGCTTTAATGTGATTGCCACATCTGGTCGCGCTGTTGAGGCCGCTGGCGATGTCGATACGCTGTTGCTCGACAAGACCGGAACGATTACTTACGGCAACCGTCTGGCCAGCGCACTGGTGGCAGTTGCTGGTGTTGATCAAAAGCATTTGGCTGAAGTTTCGATGCTGGCTTCTCTGGCTGATCAAACACCCGAAGGGCGATCAATTGTGGCTTTGTGCAAAACTGCTTTTGGTCTTGCTGAACCTACAAAGCCCGGAGAGAAAGTTGATGTTATCACTTTTTCTGCCACAACCCGCATTTCTGGAATTGATATTGATGGCCGCGCGCTGCGCAAGGGCGCAGTTGATGCTATTCTCAAATATGCTGGGCTTACAAAAGCGCAGGCTCCGGCTGCTTTCAATGATGCTGTCGACATGATTTCACGCACAGGGGGCACACCTTTAGGTGTTGCCGAAAACGGCAAACTTCTGGGTGTCATCCATCTTAAGGACGTAGTGAAACCAGACATAAAGCAACGCTTCAACGCCCTTCGCGCCATGGGCATTCGCACTGTGATGGTGACGGGCGATAATCCAGTGACGGCGGCCACCATTGCTTCTGAAGCCGGCGTTGATGATTTTATTGCCGAGGCAACACCTGAGGATAAGCTAGCCTATATCCGCGCCGAACAACGCAACGGGCGAATGATTGCCATGTGCGGCGATGGCACAAATGATGCCCCAGCCCTTGCCCAAGCCGATGTTGGCGTTGCCATGCAATCTGGCACCCAAGCCGCCAAAGAAGCAGGCAACATGGTGGACCTTGATTCCAATCCTACCAAACTTATTGAAATTGTTGAAATCGGTAAGCAGCTGCTGATGACGCGAGGCTCGCTCACCACGTTTTCAATTGCCAATGATGTGGCTAAATATTTTGCCATTATCCCAGCGCTGTTTGTGGTTACCTATCCCGAACTTGGCGCACTGAATGTGATGCATCTTGCATCACCGCAGAGCGCTATTCTTTCCGCAATTATTTTTAACGCGCTGATCATTGTGGCGCTTATTCCACTGGCATTGAAAGGCGTTGCTTATCGCCCTGTTGGTGCTTCAGCCTTGTTGCGCAGAAATCTGTTGGTCTATGGCCTGGGTGGTTTGGTGGTTCCATTTATCGGCATTAAAGCCATAGACGTTCTTGTTGCCGCATTGCATCTTGCTTGAGGAGAAAATCATGATCACACATCTTCGCCCCGCCTTTATCCTGCTGCTTTTAATCACTCTGCTGACTGGACTTCTCTATCCGCTCGCACTTACAGGCATTGCTCAAATTGTTTTGCCCCATGTTGCCAACGGCAGCATGATTGTAAAAGACAACAAAGTGATCGGCTCACTCTTGATTGGCCAAGAGTGGAATTCTGATAAGTATTTCTGGGGCAGGCCATCAGCGGCAGGCGATGGCTATAATGCCCAAGCTTCGTCTGGCTCTAATCTTGGCCCCACGTCAAAAGCGCTGATGGACCGGGTAAAGGCAAGCGTTGCCAAACTTCACCAAGCGATACCCACCAAGCTTTTACCCGCAGATTCCGTTACCGCTTCCGGAAGTGGGCTTGACCCCGACATATCGCCGGAATTTGCCAAGATGCAGGTGACACGTGTGGCCAAGGCCCGTGCGCTTACTGAAGCCCAAGTGATGCAA
>JAYUHQ010000298.1:0-9557 GCA_043766895.1 Aestuariivirga sp. | reverse complement strand
CCACTTGTTGCATTGACCAAAACCCGTTGCACGCTGCCCCCAACTTTCAAAGTTACAGCATATTCGCCAGAGGGCAAGAGTTTGACACCGAGAACTTTCGCATCAGGATAAGCATTCTTGGCAATCAAAGCCGCTTCAGAAGGTTTGATCGCAAATTGGCCTTGATCATCGGCCACATCATAAGCATCAACAACCGGGGCCTGAAGCATGGGCAAATGAGAGGCTGCATAACTTGGCGTTGCCACCAAAGATGCGCCCAGCATTGTAAATATAATCAATTTTTTCAACATCTTACTATCCCCCGAGGTTCAGCTGATCGTTATAGAACACCCAAGCTGAACAGCGGATGAACGGTGCTACCAGCCTTTGTGCCGGTTGTTCAGCCTTCCTGAAAAGGGGTCTTGGCCGGTGAGAATCTGGTCCTTTTCCGCTTTCGTCAAATTATGAGGCTTGAACGCTTTTAAAATTTTTGGCGTGGCAGCGTTCAGCAAAACCTGCCCCAATCCGAACCAAAATAGGGGTGAGCGGGCAACCAAAAAGGCTGCGGCCGCCACACCCACCATCATGGCCAAGAACAAAGCCACATCGATCATTTAATCACTTTGCCAGTTTGATTGGAATGGATTGACCAGATCGCCGTCAGCAAAGACACAAATCCAGTAACCACCGTGCCATAGTCGCCAGCAGGCAAAGTTCCCTTGCCCACCAAATAGGCGATCACGGGTGGAACGATGGCGCGGATCACGCCACCAATCATATCAGAATTCATAGATTACCTCTTTTTTTAGGAAAGCCAGAAGCCGTCTGGCAGCGGATTAGTTCACGCGCGCGGCCTGAAAATGCATTCTGTCGTGCGGCAGGTTCACCCAGCCTTCGGCCGCAAATGCGGCCAAAACTTCAGGTGTAAAACCGGGTGTGGCGCGCCCCATGGGAAAACGCTGCGGTGCCAAATCAATGGCGCAGGCATAGCTGTGCATCGAAAGGGCTGTGGAATTTCGCATTAGGCGAAAATTATAGCTGCCACCAAATGTTGAAACACCCCAGCGATCAACTTTGCTTTGATCACACCCAGCCGCGTTCCAAATCGAAGCAAGCACATGTGATAAACTATCTGCACATTTGCGGTGAATCTTGAAATGTTGAATGGGTCTTTGGGCATAGTGCATTTGAAACGGCGGGGTGATGCTTACAAGATTGTTAGCCTCCCACACAGCTGATGCATTGCCATTGGTGCCGCGTGGGTTGCCATAAAAGCCATCGGCTTCGGCTTGGGTTGGCCAAATTTGCATTGGTAGATTCCTATTTGAAAATGGAAAAATAATGCCCGGCCATGGCGCCTGCGGTTGTGGCCAAGCTGATCAACAGCAAAAGTGTGCGCCAACCCCCTTTGGCCGTTACAAGCGCATCACGAATATCGCGCACATCGCTTCTGATGGCATGAAGCTCGCTTTCAACGGTTTGCATTCTGGCTTCAAGATTGCCCAGTTCACGCTCGGTTGATGTCATGGGCATCACCAACACGTAATGATCACAAGGCCATGGCCGCCGTTGCCGCCTGCACCGCCAGTTACACCGCCACCACCACCGCCGCCGCCACAGCCAATGGCACCATTGCCACCAGCGCCCGCAACGCCAGCATTGTTAGAGCCGCCACCCGTGCCGCCAAAGCTGCCAAAGGGCCAACGGCTAAACCAGCCATCAGCACCACGTCCACCCACAGCAACGCCGCCAGCAAATGATGGAAACCAGCCAGCGCCCGTTATGGCCCCGCCAGCAAAGTCTGTCGTGGTAACCCCTGCCCCGCCCTTGCCGCCCCTTAAGGGAATGCCAGCCCATGTGGTGCCAGCCCCAACGGCACCAGTTTGTGCCCCACCAATTAAACCTGCGTTGCCCGCGGTTGATACCATCGTGCCCAAATAGCCTTGGCTAAAAAACCCAGGTGTTGTGGCCGCAGCGCCTGCCGCACCGGCCGCTGCGGCACTGCCCGCGCCACCTCCCGTGGCCACAGCCCCGGCTGATGCGATCAGCGCATTCACCGCCGCCAAATTTTGCGCCAAAGAAACAACGCCCGTTACGGCGGCGGCACCTGCCGTGCCAGCCGCACCGCCCGCGCCACCTGTGGGCACATTCACATACAGCCGATCAATATCAACCAGTGGCGCCAGATAGCGTGTGATGGCACCAGACCCGCCACCGCCGCGCGCCGTTGATGCGGCGGCCGAAAATCCGCCGCCACCGCCAGCACCGGCACCAATCATGAGAATTGCAAACATCGATTTTCCACGCGGCCGAAGCCATGTTTGAAAATCACTCGGCCCCAACGCGTTGAAGCTTTGAACGTCTGCTCCATTTATAGTGTTGGGCAGGTGTGAAAAATCCAACATTAATATTGCCCCCCAACCACACTCACTTGAAAGCCAGCGGCCACAGCCGTGCCCAAGGTGGCGTTGATTTTGAAGCCCCCTGGCAGAGCAAAATTCAACGGCAAAACAAAATCAGGCTGGGCCGCCGCTTCGGTTAAAGTTGTGGCGGGCAAACTCAGTTCGGCCAGCAAGCTGTTGTTGGCCGCTGTTGTGTTTGCAGCGCCATTGTTGATGAACACACGCAACACCGTGGCCACATTGGTGCCCAAGGGCCGTGCAATTAATTTCTGCACAAAATTGCCAGCGGCATTGCCCGTGGCGTTGCCGGTGAAAATGGTGCTCACAGTGCCTGTGCCGTCTTTGGCGGTGTTGGCCGCCGCAACCGATGTTGGCGACCATTGAATTGCACCCAGATTTGAAAAAATTGGTGACGTGTTTGCAGCCATGAAATACTCCTAAAAATGTGGTTGTTGAAAATTGCGGGGGGCCTAAGCCATCGCCAACATGCGGGCCTGAATGTGGGCATGGGCGTTAAGCCCAATCAGCGTTTGGTCGATTGTTAAATCTTGCGGTATTGCCGCGATGGAGGTGGCATTGGCCTTGAACGACAAGGCCGCCATGGGTGCCAATTTGCTGTTGGTCACAGCACCTGCTGAAATGGTGGCAGCAAAACTTGCCACGCCTGCGCCCGAAACATCACCTGTTAACGCGATGGTCTGATCGCCTGAGTTGGTGCCGGAAGATGCGCCCGAATGGCTGCCGGAAAATGTGCCGCTTTGGGTGGCCAATGTTCCAAGGCCAGACACATCACCCGTTGATATTGCCAAAAGCGTTTTGGTTTGGGCCACGCTTAAATCCAGCGGTGTGGCCGCAACTGCTGTATTGTTGGCCTTGATCGTAAAGGCGGCCATGGTGGCTAGTTTCGCGTTGGCTAAGGCGTTCAACGTGAGTGTGCCCGTTGTGGTGTTTAACGTGGCATCGCCGCCCAGCGTAAAGCCGCCAAAGGCTGTGCCATTTTTAAATTGCACTTGGCCACTTGTGCCACCGGGGCTGCCACCGGCTGATGCATCAACATATTGTTTTGTGGCAATGCCCAAAGCCGCGCCGGGGTTGGCAAACACGCTGGCCAAGCCCGAAGTGGCATCAATGGCAATGGCTTCTTTCCAAGTTGTGCCATCGGGGCTGACTTTGATGTGAAAGCCATCATCACCCGTTGTGCCCATTTCGGCGCGGCCTGAAAATGCGGTTTGGTAAAGTAAACTTGCAGTATCTGCGCTGGCATTTTTGTTCAGTTTAATTTGCACGCCATTGCCCACATTGTTGAACAAAAGCGCTGATGAATTTACTGAAACTTTGTTGGTGGCATCGGCTGTGGCATTAACGCCAAGCATGGAAATATTTTGCAAAATCGCTGGCGCTGGCGGGGCCACCCAATTTGCACCATCATAAACCAGCAGAATATTTTCAGCCTCAACCCACATTTGCCAGCCTTTGCGGGGAATTAAAAATCGCCATGCGCCTTCCATGTGCAAAGCAATCTGGCCAGCATGGCCAAGCCATTCTGCGGTGGGTGCTGCACCAATTAAAAAACGATTGCCATCAACAGCTGTGCCCAGCGGCACATTAAGCCCGCGTGATACAATGGAAAGCTGAAGCAAGCCATCAATCAGCGACAAAGCTTCATTATGCGTCACGTGTTTTTGCGCTTGCGCGGCGGCAATATAAGGCAAAACTAAATTTGGTGTATCAGACATAAAGCGTCCTTTCGAGAATGGTTCCTGCGCCAAGCGCTGCGCTGATTTGTGCCACACGCAAGGTGAAGCTTGCTGGCATCACGCCAAAATCGGCGGCAATATTGGCGCTGGTGTACAGATAGTTGGGCAAGGCCAACGTGATGCTGCGCACAACGCTGCCACCGTTCACAATATCCAACCGATAGCTTTCAATGGTTTCACCCAAGGGCACTTCGGCCAATTCCCAACTGTCACCATCGGTTCTGGTGCGTCTGATCCAACTGATCAGAATGCCTGCCGGATCGCGCGCCAACTTTATTTGGGCTGGTGGCAAAGACCGCAGCGCTTTTAAATTTCCCGTAAATTGAAATTCTAAATAGGCAGGGTTGCCCGCATCCAATTGCGCCGGGCCAATGCGCCAGGTTAAACTTTGGCCCGCCTCTGATAGCGATAAATTGGGTTGCACCACGGCTTGATTGAGCAGAATAAAATTCTGGCCCGAACCGCGAACGACAAGCATTTCTGCTTCTGATCCGGCTTGCGCACGCAACAACCCGGTGAGCGTGTAGGTGTTGGCACCCGTCAAAATAGCGGATTGAAATTGCACAACTTCATAGCAGGTTGCACTGGTGCCGATTGCTGCCAAATTGCCGCCGTTCAGCAGTTCATCTTTGCTGATTGAACTCAAAGCGCCTTGGTGCAATTGCACGCTCAGGGATTGATTAAAGTCTATTCTGTGTGGCAGGCCCGCGGCCAATGTGTTCAGCGTTGTGCCCATCGTTGCCTGATTGGCCAAGGCGCGATTGAAGGCCAAACTTGCTGTGCCGGTTTTTTTCAACAGCGCCAACGTGCCGGGCCAAGGTGTTGCTTGGGCGGCAATCCATGGGGCTGGTGATGCATTGGCATCAAGCAAGGCCAAATCCATCATGACAACATCGGGCTGGCCATAAATTGTGGGCGGCGCCAATCCGGCCAATCGATCAGGTGCGGGCGGTGGATCGTAGGCCGCCGGATCATGCGCCACGGCTTCAACTTTGCGCACCTCACCCGCCATGATCGATTTCACCCGCCAGCGGTTTTGACCAATCTTCACAATGTCGCTTGGTTCAACCGCTTCAAATTGTGGAGACAGCGAAAATTGTGCAGTCTCTCGCGCGGCCCAACTTTCAGCCAAGGCCACATCGGCGCGCGCTTGGGCCGCTTGTTGGCCAATCGCTGCGGGAATATTCAGCGATATTTCCTTTTTGCTGGCGGTGCCGCTGCGTTGCTGGTTCACTGCGGCTTGGCGATAATCCAATCCACTTTCAGCATAGCCAATATGAATTGTCGAAGGCAGATCAGTTTCCTGGGTTCGGCTTTGTGATAGGATGGCCACATCTTTGATTTCTTCAATCAAGTCGGCGGCGTTGATCACAAGATCAACAGTGTTCCGTCTGCTGATGAATTTCAGTTTTCCATCAGATTCAAAACTATCAATGGCAAAAACTTCCAGCAAATTTTCCAATGCGTCGCGCGCCGACAGGGGCCTGTCTAAAACAAAGCCATCCACCAGCCCTTCAACGGCAGAAGCATCAATGTCGCTAAAGCCAAAGCGCGCGGCAATGGCGGTGATCAAACTGCCCAAATCAACAATGCTAATGCGGCCATTCAACCAATGGCCACGCGCGAAGTTTGCGCCATCGCTCCACACATCCACGCGGGCGGGAAAGGCCGGAAAGGGCCTCGCATCCCAGCACCAATAAAACAGCTTGGTGGCATCCACCATCGGCGCGCCATAAATGGTCGATACCGGATTCTGCGTTCCACTCGCAGCCCAAAACCCTTGCACGGCTTTGATGAAGGCTTGTTGAACTTGTGCATCTTGTTGGCCGCCTGAATAATATGGCACAGCACTTTCGATTGATTTTGCATCGACAAAAACATTGGGTTGGTTTGTGCCTTTGTCAATTGCGGGGCAACCCACTTCGGTAAACCAAATGGGCTTTGATTGCGGCACCCAAGCCGTTGTTGCTCCTTCAACCCCCAATGGGCGATTGATGTGAACATTGCTCCACCAATTCTTGAAATCTTTCGGTTTGAAAACCCAAGGCTTATTGTAAGCGCCATCGGTAATTGCAGTTCGAAGTTGGGCATCGCGATTGGCCGCAGTGGCATAATACCAATCAAAATTTTCGCCAGCCATAATTCGGCTTTGCAAATAGGTCTGGTCATAAATCGAACGCGTGCCGGCCAGCAAATCCAAATGGCTTGTGCCATCGCGCCAATCGCTCAGGGGCAAATAATTATCAATGCCAATAAAGTCGATATTGGGTGAAGCCCACAGTGGATCGAGATGAAAATAAACATCGCCCGATCCATCTTGCGGCTGGTGGCCAAAATATTCCGTGCCATCGGCCGCATAAGAAATTTTCGCTGTGGGCAGAATTGATTTCACATCGGCGGCTAACGTCTGCAAGGCCGCGACGAATGGATAATTTGATGCTGATGAACGCAACGTTGTAAGGCCACGCAATTCGCTGCCAATCAAAAAGCCATCCACACCGCCCGCCAACGCGCACAATTTTGCGTAATGCAAAATCATGCGGCGATAGCTCCATTCGCTGCCTGAAAAATTCACCGTGTCGGTTGCTGGCGTAAATTGCGCTGGCGTTGCTGTGCCCACAAAATTGGCAATTTGGGTTGCCGCGGCTGCGGTTTTATCACCAGTGCCGGTGATGCGCCCGCGCCAAGGGTAAGTGCCTTGGGCCGCGCCACCATAAGGATCAGGCAAGGTGTTGCCTGCGGGAATATCCATTAAGATGAAGGGATAAAACATCACTTTAAGCCCACGGGCTTTCAAATCTTGGATGGCGCGGATCACTGATGCATCAGACGGTGTGCCGCAATAAGCCGCTTGGCCATTCACTTGGCTCACCTGATAGGCGCTGGCGCGTTGTTGGCCAGAAACACTCCATGTGCCGCCCGTAGTTATTTTGCCTGTGTTTTCAACACCGGGCTTGAGCACACATGTGCCGCAGCGCAAATCATTGCCAAACCAAGAAACCACAAGAGACGCCATGCCAAGATTGCGGCACGCACCTTGCAATTGATCCATCGACACTGAAAAATCGCTGCGGCTGGCGGAAACATGGGTGTTTTCGGAAGCAGTAGAACCCACGTTTGTGCTGCGTGAAACTAAGGCTGTGTCGTAGCCAAATTCAGTGGCGCCCGGAATAATGTTGATGGCTTTCACACTGGCGGCCACATCATTGCCTTTGGCAAACACTTCAACGGCCAATTGTGGCAAGCGGTTGCCAAAGTTTTCAAGTGGCAGGCGTTCAAACACCAGATAGGCAAGCCCGCGATAGGCCGGTGCCAGCGTTGCACCTTCAACGGCGCTGATTAAACTATCTGGTGTTTGGGTCTCGGTTCCAAAATAAATGCGCGGTGCAAATTGGGTGATGTCAATTTCCTTGCCATCGGCCCAACAGCGGCCAATGCCGTTGATTTCACCTTCACAAAGACCAACAGCAAAATTTGCATAATAGGCATAGTTTGTTGCGGTGTTGCCAGCCCCGCCTTTACCAGCTGCAGATTGGGTTGCGGTTGCTGCAACTTCCAGCAAATTGGTGGCCCAAATCACTTGGCCCGCAATGCGCATGCGGCCATAAACAGCCAGAAGGGCAGCGCCCTCTTGGCTGTCCATCACCCGCAGGCTGTTGACGCGGGGGCCCTCACGATGCGTGGGAGAAGCAAAAATTTGCTGGTCAATCATCGCGCCAGCAATGCCGCCCACAGCGCGGCCAATGGCCCCGCCAATTGGCCCGCCCAGCAAGGTGCCAATGGCAGCGCCTGCATATTGTAAAACAACGGTGGCCATCAGTTCACACTTTCCGGAAAACGAAAGGCAAAGGCCAAGCGTTGCAGCCACCATGGGTTCAATGGAACCTCACTCACACACACACCCTCTTGCGCGTGGATCATTGTTGTTCGGCTGGTGGCAATGCCTGCGTGTTTGGCTGGCAAATGCGGCTTCCAACGGAACAACAACACATCACCTTCTGCAAAAACTAGGGGAGGAATTTCAATCAAATGCCTGCGCCCAGCGTTGGCCAAGGTTTCTTCCAAACCGGCTTCGGCCCAATCAGGTGAATAGGTCGGGGCCAATTCTGGCTCTTGGCCAAAGCGTTCGCGCCAAAGCCCACGCACCAGCCCCAAACAATCGCAACCCACATTTTTAATGCTGGCTTGGTGTTGATAGGGCGTGCCTAACCAACCCCTGGCGAGGACACAGATTTCATCTTCAACCATGCTAAACCCTTTTCAAGCCATTGTTGTTGGGATCAGAAAGTGCCGCAACACTCATCACAAAATCGCTGCCCGGCATATGCGGAAAGCCCCTGAAATTTTGAGTGTTGGAAAATTTCGTGCGGCATGTGGCAAATTGTTTGTCGCAACCCGCAACAAGGTTCACCCCTTCGCCCGCAGCCACCGTAAACTTCGGTGCGGCCCACAGATCGACACGCGTTAAACCCGCCAATGCGCGGTGACGTTTTATATCCAAAGTTCTGCCAAGGTTTGCCGCACTTTGAAAAATCAATTGGCCACGTGTAAACCAATCATCAGCAAATCCAACACTGCCAGAAAGATCAAAACTATTTTCGCGAACGGCGCTGATAGTGGCCGCTGTGGTGAAGCTTGCAAGGTTCACGCCGCAGCGTGTGTCACCCAAAACGGCATCACAGCCATAATGATAAAGCCTGCCCTTGGGTTGGTTTAAAAGATGCGCCAGCCCCCGCACTTCGGCCTTGAAATGGCCCTGCCCATAACTCACTTCACCAAGGTGTCCCTTGCGTTGTAAAACACGCTGAGAAGCGTCAACCCAATTTACTTTCCACACTTCAATTTGGGCATGATCAAAATCACCAGCGTTAAGCCGTGTGTCGGAAATGCGCGTTGATGAAAGTGCGCCCGATGCTTCCAGATTATCGACAGAAAGGCCAAGTGAAGATTCAATTTCGCTGGATGTGTAGCCAGCTTGGGCTTCAAAATTTGTACTGTCAAAAATCACTGTTTCATCATGATCGGTAAAGCCCATTTTTTCGCCCGATCGCAGCGTTAAACGCCAACAATAACAGAGTGTTGTTGTGCCTGTTTGAAGATGTGCATTAAGTGCTGGCAATAATGTTTTCATGCCTTCACCTCAATCAACGGAATTTCAGGAATTTCACCAGAAGCAAAATGCGCCAAGTTAATTTTGATCTGATCCGTATCAAAGCGTACAGGCACATCAAATTAAAAACCTGCGGCAATCACAGTGCCAGCTGTCGGAATATTTCCGGCGTTAAACGTAATCACCCCCGTGGCTACATCCACCGAAAATTGCGTGGTGGGAACACCATTCACACTCACCAAAAGTGTGCCTGCAACGGGTGCTAAAATTATTCGAAAATAACTGCGCGAACTGCCATATTTTTTGGTG
>JAYUHQ010000297.1:0-3611 GCA_043766895.1 Aestuariivirga sp. | reverse complement strand
CAGGAATTAAGCATCAGAGGAACTGTCACTCCGCCCCCTTAAATGAAAGAGGGCCACGGTATACCAGCCCAGACCTTAGTGTCTGAGGAAGTTCAACCCTGGCTCCCGGTGGCGATGGGATACGTTATCCCTACCAGCAGGCCTGCCTATCTTCTTCCATCCAGATCACCGTCATGAACGGGATTCCCTTTGGAAGAAGACGAAGCCTAGCTAGAACATATTAGGAACAATGTCAACAGGCTTAGAAATTATTTTCATACCCACCCATAATCCGTCACCCCGACGAAAGTCGGGGCCCAGGCTTTCAACCCGCTCACCTGCTGCAAGTCTGGGTCCCGACTTTCGTCGGGATGACGGACTATGGGTGTGGGGATGACGGACTAAGTGGGTGGGGATGACGGGCTAAACGGGTGGGGATGACGACTAAGTGGGCGGCGATGACGGACAAAGCGGGTGGGCATGACGAGTGAGGGGAGTGGGGGATGACTGTTGGAGGATGAAACAGAACGATACCGCTTTCTCACCACATCGAATTTTTGGCGCGTTCGGCCCAGCCGCTGTTGTATTGTTCGGCGTTGATTTCGCCTTTGGTCAAGGCTTCGAGAATGTCGCCATTGGTGGGCACGTCATCTTTCGAGACATGTTTGCTTGCATCCCAAAAGCCCGCGCGAAGGATGGCTCTGGCACATTGGGTATAGGCGGCCTCAATCTTGATGATGATCACGCTGCGCGGAAGTTTGCCTTCTATTTCAAATGACGCGCACAAATCTGGATCAACGGTGATGAAGGCTTGGCCATTAACGCGAAACGTGGTGCCGCTGCCGGGGATGAAAAACAACAAAGCCACGCGCGGATCGGCCACGATGTTGCGCAAACTATCAATGCGATTGTTGCCGCGCCGATCAGGCATGGCCAGGGTTTTAGGATCAAGCACGCGCACAGAATTTTTATTGTCGCCGCGTGGGCTGCAATCCAATCCGCCCGGCCCAATGGTGGCCAGCGCCACCAAGGGCGAAAGTTCAACCAACTTTTGATAGGCCGGAATGAGGTGATCTATTTCCTTGGCTTTAGAAGCAAGCACCGGCGCAACGTTATAAATCTGTTCAAGGTGGGCAATGGTTTTGATCTGTTCCATCAAAACAGTTTGCCACCATTGGGCACAGGTTGAGAAGGGCCAATCAACACCACGCCGCCATCCGCATCAGGAAAGCCAAGGGTTAAAACTTCAGACATGAAGGGGCCAATTTGGCGGGGCGGAAAATTGACCACGGCAGCCACTTGGCGGCCCAGCAAGGTTTCAACCGTATAATGTTTGGTGATTTGCGCTGAGGATTTTTTGATGCCAAGTGCGCCGCCAAAATCTATTTTCAATTTGAAGGCGGGCTTGCGCGCCTCGGGAAAGGGTTCAACACCGACGATTGTTCCCACGCGAATGTCGACGTTTTCAAAATCATCATAGGTGATCATCAGCCCGCCAGTTCTTTTGCGCGAAGGGCGGCGGCGGCAATGGCTTTTTCGAACAGTGGGCGCATACCATCATCAGCCATTAACACTTGCAGGGCGGCAAAGGTTGTGCCGCCGGGCGAGGTTACATTTTGGCGCAAGGTTGCGGCATCGCTTGATGATTGATGCAACAATTCGCCAGAGCCTGAAACCGTGGCGCGGGCCAGCTTCAGGGCAAGTTCCTTCGGCAGGCCGATTTTTTCACCAGCTTGGGCCATGCATTCGGCCAGATAAAACACATAAGCCGGGCCAGAGCCTGAAACAGCGGTGACCAGATCAATCATATCTTCAGTTTCAACATCAACCACTTCACCGGTTGAAGACAATAGAGATTTGGCCAAGGCCATTTGCTGGGGCGAAACATTTTTGTTGCCGAACATTGCGGTGATGCCCCGACCAATTGCTGCCGGCGTGTTTGGCATGGTGCGAATGATACTGGCACCTTTTCCAAAGGCCACTTCAAAACTGGCGATGGTTTTTCCAGCGGCGATGGAAAGGTTTACGGGTTTTGACGTTTGCAGCATTGCCAGATTGGGCAAAACTTCTGCCATCATTTGTGGCTTAACCGCAATGATGATGGCTTCAACGTTTGCAATGCTGTCCAGAGTTGGGTTGTGGCTGATGGAGTGTTTTTTTAACACGGCTAACACTTCTTCAGGCGGCTTAGGATCAAGCGCCACGATGGTTTTTGGATCAATGCCCGATTTGAGCCAGCCTTCGAGCAGGGCCCCGCCCATTTTGCCGCAACCGGCTAAAACGATCACACCCTTGCTCATGCTTCGCCCTTTAATTGCTGGCTCATGCTTCGCTCTTTAATTGCTGGCTCATGCTTCGCCCATGGTTTCAAGAAGTGCGCTTTTTAGGGCTTCATCGGCGGTGTGGCCAGCCCAGATGACGAATTGAATGGCTGGGTAATAGGTTTGCGTGGTTTCAAGCCCTAAGCTGATAATCGCTTCACATTGGGCATCGTTCACGCGGGCGCCGCCTGCCAAAACCAGCGCATAACGAAACACAATGGAACCATCGGGCCAAAGATCATAATGGCCATGCACCAATTGGCTGTTCACTGTGGCCAAAAGCTTGGCCACTTCATCGCGGCGCTTTTCAGGCACTTTCAAATCGAGCACACACGCAAAATGCAGCGATTCCAAATCATCGTGCCAGGTGAAGGATAGGTTCATATCAGCCCAGCCACCGCCCACCATCAACACCACTTCATGATCATTGGTGCGATCGACATTCCACGCTTTGGTTTCAGCCAAGCGTTCAACCCGGTCTAGCGGGTTGGCAGATTTATGGTTGCTTGCGGCAATGGCCGTCATGAAATTCTCCGATACAACGAATCGTCGCTGCTTTCGAAGTTGAAAATGACTGAGTAATCTCCGCGCCGCAATTGCGCCGGTGATTCTTCCACAGGCTTATTGCGGGGTGAGCTTTTTTTCCAACTCAGCCAAACGCGCTTCAAGTTTCATGTTTTCGCTGCGGGCTTTTTCGGCCATGTCTTTGACCACATCAAAGTCTTCGCGCTTGACCACGTTTAAATTGTTCAACACCCGTTCAACTTGGGTTTGCACCAAGGTATCAACTTCCTTGCGAACGCCTTGTGCGGCACCTGCGGCATTGGTCATCAATTTAGCAAGTTCATCAAAAAAACGCGAATTGGTTGCGGGCATCAAAGCCTCCTCTGTTGGGCCTTAGCTAGTAATTTCGCGCGATGTTTTCAAGTGCTTGCGAAGACGCACGAACACGGGCATTTAATCCGCCCATGATTGCTGCCATTCCATTTCCGCCGATATCGCCCAATCTGATTGACTGGCCCATTACGATTAAATGGTATGGGCTTGGCTATGTGGCGGGCATGGTGTTTGCCACGTGGTATATGAAACGCTTGGTGTTGAACGCTGCGCTGTGGGGCAAGTGGGCACCCGCCATGACGCCAAAACAGGTCGATGACATGTTCATCTGGTTTTTTCTGGGTGTGGTGGCGGGGGGAAGGCTTGGTTATGTGTTGCTCTACCAACCTTTGAAGTATCTCGAGCATCCACTTGATATATTTAAGGTTTGGGATGGTGGAATGTCTTTCCACGGTGGCTTTTTGGGCGTGGTTG
>JAYUHQ010000296.1:0-24522 GCA_043766895.1 Aestuariivirga sp. | reverse complement strand
TTCTGTCTCATCATCGTTCTCCATATGATTACGATGAGCCAAAAATCCTCCACTCTTCAAGTCATGCATTCTGTCCCATTGGTGCTGATGTCGGACAGTGTTTTAGACCATAGGAAAGCCAGGCCTCAGCGTTCTTATGCATTTGATGCAACTCGACATGTTCTTTGAGTAGGCGTACGGCGTCCTCTGAAATATCCTTAATCGTCTTTGCTAATTGCGGAAGAATTGTTTCCAGCAAATCTGGAATTTCGATTTCGTGTAGCAATGTACGCTTGGTAATTTCGACGGCGTTCAGAGCCGTCTTTAGGTCTTGCTCCGCTGCAGAGATTTTTTCTTGAATCTCTAAGTCATTTTTTATTGCAAGGAATTCTTCGAATTTAGTGTGGTTTGGGATGAGTGGATCGAAGGCTCTTTTAGCCCTGGTAATTTCGCCCGATTTGTCGCGTATCTTGGCGTCAAGTTCAGTAACTCCGCGTGAGAGAATGACGCCAGCTTCACCAACAATAACTTCGAGAAGGTTGCCGCGCTGGCCTCTGCCTACATATTCGCCCGCATGCACATTCTGGGAGACGAATGTGGCGTCGAAGATTGCGATATGAGGGAATGTTTTATTCCAAGTGCCATTCTGGAATCTGGCTTCGCCATTTTCTAGTCTAACTACGACTGCTGGATTGCCTGCGCCTGCCCTAAGATTTTTTCGCTCAAGAATGTGTGCCGGTTCTCCGGAATCGAGTGACCTGAGAATTGCACATAAAGTTGTTTTGCCCCTTCCATTTTCAGCAAAAGCAAGATTGTAACGATTCAGTTCTGGTCCCTTTTGTGAGGACTTCGCCAAACGTCCGATATTCTCTATTGATATAAATTTTTTTATCATAGCCCACGATCGCCCTTAGATGACCACTAAGTATAGCCCTTATTGTTCGGTTTGTGCAGAAGCCACGAAATGCCGAAGGTTCAGATGCGAGGTACTATTTTTCTACGGCTACAAACGGTTTCATTGGTGTGTGAAAACATTTCTTATTGGGAACACTAACTCTCGTGCCCCCCACACTCAATTTGGCATTTCAACTCAAGACCGTCTTTTTCATGCTTACATTATCGGCCAAACAGGTACGGGCAAATCCTCGCTACTACATTCTATGGCTCACCAAGATGCCGAACATGAACAAGGTTTCTGTCTGATCGACCCACACGGTGATCTCGCTGACTCACTCACCACGATGTTTCCTGACGCGCTTTACTGGAACGTCGCCAATCCTTTGTGTGGTCTTGGATATAACGCGCTTGCCTATGTCAACATGGAATATCGCCCGCTTGTCGTGTCGGGGCTTATTGATGCACTCAAGAAGCAGTGGTCCGACGCATGGGGCGCTCGCATGGAGCACTTGTTGCGATATGCGCTGCTTGCCTTGCTCGAGCGCCCATCGTCCACTTTCAAAGAAATCATGCCAATGTTTCTTGATATAGACTTCCGACGTGAGGTAGTGGCCGCTGTTTCAGACCCACAAGTGCGATTGTTTTGGGAAGTCGAGTTTCCGGCGCTCAAATACAATACCGCCATTGATGGTGTGGCACCAATTGCAAACAAGCTCGGGGCATTTCTCGCGCACCCTTTGGTGCGGAAGGCACTGTGTGAACCAGCCGAGCCGCTACGCTTTCGCAAAATCATGGATGAAGGCCAGATTCTGATTGTGAATCTGGCAAAAGGAAAGCTGGGTGCCGACACGGCAAACGTACTTGGTGGTTTGATCGTCTCAAGCATCGCCAACGCCGCTTATAGCCGCCAGGAACTGCCGGAAAGGGAGCGAAAGCCATATTTTCTCTATGTGGACGAGTTCCATTCCCTCACCACGGGTGCATTTGCTGACATGCTCTCAGAGCTTCGAAAGTATGGCCTCGGGTTAGTTGCCACAACGCAATACAGCGCGCGACTGGAGCGCGGTGTGCGGGATGCCATCTTTGGCAATGTTGGGACGATCATATCGTTTCGCGTCGGCGCAGACGACGCAATCGAGCTTGAACGCCAGTTTGGCGGTGACGTACCCAAGGCTTCTGATTTGGTGGGGTTGGCGAACTATG
The DNA here is from genome assembly GCA_043766895.1 of Aestuariivirga sp. Taxonomy (GTDB): domain Bacteria; phylum Pseudomonadota; class Alphaproteobacteria; order Rhizobiales; family Aestuariivirgaceae; genus Aestuariivirga. The sequence goes on along the minus strand of JAYUHQ010000296.1, from coordinate 22,443 downwards.
AGATGTACCTCAAGCTCATGATTGACGGGGCTCAGTCGAAGCCGTTCTCAGCGAAGACTATGCCGCCTGAAAAGCACATGCCGCAACATCCGGTGGCAGCATAGCCCGCTACATTCATGCGACTAGGAAGCGACTAACGTCTCTATCTGTTTTGGCTAAGTTATTGAAATAATTGGCGCGCCCGAAAGGATTCGAACCTCTGACCCCTAGATTCGTAGTCTAGTGCTCTGATCCAGCTGAGCTACGGGCGCTTTCCGTGGGCCTGAATAGTAGAAGCGGCCATGCAACGCAAGGGTGGTTGTGAATATAATTTAAGGGGCTGGCCGATCCGGCAACGTTAATTCCAAAATCGTGCCCGTTTCGGCTGTTTCTGCCACGCGAATGCTTCCCCCATGGGCTTTTATCAATTCGGCCGAGATGGCAAGGCCAAGGCCAGTTCCGCCGCTGCGCGCGGCCGTCTGAAAGGCCTCAAACATTTTGTTGCGGATGACGGGCGGAATTCCTGGGCCTGTATCTTTGATCGTAATGTGCAAAACATTCGCCTCACGCATTGCGCCAATACGAATCTCATCGCCAGTGGCTGGTCGCGCTTCAATGGCTTGAATGGCATTGCGTGTCAGATTTGTCAGTATACGGATTAATTGCTCGCGGTCTGCATCAGCTTTCAAACTGCGGGGCACATCATCAATCAAGGCAATAGAGTCGCCTGCTTGATACCGCAACGTCTCAAACACATCTTCGATCACATCATGCAACATCAAGATCTCGCGCCGCGGGGGCAGTTCTTGTGCCCGACCATAGGTGAGGGTTTGATTGAGAAACAAAATCGCCCGATCTAGCGATGTAATAAGCTTAGGCGCAAAGCGTTGCACAGTTGGGTCTTTCACACTTCCCAAGCGATCTGAAATCAATTGCGCTGATGTTAACATGTTGCGCAAATCATGGCTCACCTTGCTTACCGCCAAACCAAGTGCCGCAAGCCTGGTTTTTTGTTGCAACAATCCTTGCAGTTGCACCTGCATGGCGTTGAGCTCATGTTCCGCGATGCCAATTTCATCGCTGCGTATTGTGGGTGAAATAACCCGCGCCGGATCTTCTGGCCGATCAGCAAAATGCATCATGTTGGCCGAAATGCGCCGCATGGGTTTTACCAACACGCGGTTGAGTGCTGCAAAAATTAATCCGGCAACGATCAATGAAAGCACAACCGACAGCCCCAAAATGCGAAGTCCATAACTTAACATTGCATCCCGCAAGGGCCATTCGTGCAAAGCAATTTCAATGGTGTTGCCGGTCATGGCAGGCGGCTTGTCAATAACGCTGATCAACCGATCACTTTGCATGAACATCACATTCAAGGCAGGCAAGATCGACGCATAATATTGGCCGGCGCGCAGATCAAAAGTTTCTTCAACCATGCCCGGGTGATCGCCGCGCAAAACCAACTGCCTTTTATCGCCGCGCATAACTGAAACGGCTTCCACCCCGGCGCCGCGCAAAATTGTGGAACGCAGATCAGCATCAACAATTTGGCCAGGCGCAGCTTCAGCAGCAAGGGCCGCAATTTCGGCCTGAGCAATATGGGTTTTCAACCATTGCACACGGAAGTTGGCGATGGACGGCAAAAAAATCAGAACCTCACCCAGCATCACAAATGCAATGGTAAGCAAAAGCACTTTGCCAGAAAGCCCAGCAAGCGGCAGCCGTTTTGGAATATCAACCATGAGCGTGATTTAGCCGAAGATTTTCAGAAGGCCTAGCATCTTGCGAAGCCAAGGCTTTTGCGCAATTCCCGCATAGTGGGTGATTGCTGCGCGCTTGCCAATTTCGCTCAATGTGGGATAGGGCAAAACCAAGTTGGCAAAAGCTGATATTTTTATTTTATTCGTGACCGCCAAAACAAAGGGCGCAATCAATTCGCCAGCAGAAGGGCCAACAATGCTGGCCCCAACGATAACGCCGCCTTTGCCCAGCATAATTTTAATCATGCCTTTGGTTTTGCCTTCGGTTTGGGCGCGATCATTTTCCGCAAATCGCCAAGAAAGCGTTTTTGCAGAAGCGCCAAAAGCCTTTTGGGCTTCATTATCACTCAACCCAACATGCGCCAATTCCGGATCAGTGTATGTGACCCAAGGTATAATATCGGTTCGGTTTTTGATGGGCAGTTTGAAGAGGAAATTGCGAATAATCAGCCCCGCATGATAACCCGCAACATGGGTGAACTGTAAGCCGCCTGCCACGTCGCCTGCGGCATAAACAGTGCGATTGGTTGAGCGTAAAGATTGATCCACGGTTATGCCGCGCTTGGTATAGGCAACACCTGCGGCCTCTAAATTCAACCCTTCGATATTGGGCATGCGTCCTGCCGCCACCAGCAGATGCGAACCCTCAATCATTTCGCCGCTGGCAAGATAGACTTGGAAATTTTCTTTGGGCTTTTTAACATTGGTAATGCCAACACCTTCGCGAATGGAAACACCCTCAGACACCAGTGTTTCAATAACAATGCGTGCCAAATCAGGATCATCTTTTGCCAAAACTTTTGCGGCTTCAAGAACTGTCACGTCACACCCCAAACGCCTATGGGCTTGGGCCATTTCCATGCCAATGGGGCCGCCACCAATAATGATAAGATGTTTTGGCAATATGCGGTTTTTAAACAGCGTTTCATTGGTGAGATAAGGCACATCTTTCAAGCCCGGAATGGGTGGAATGGCCGCGCGCGATCCTGTGGCAATGACAATCTTGCGGGCTTGGAAGGTTTCGCCATCAGCCTCTAAGCTCCGTACACTGATGAATTTGGCTTGCGCCTTCACCACACGAACACCCAAGCCTTCAAACCGTTCCACACTGTCATGGGGTGCGATCTGCGCAATCACGCCGGCCACATGGTCCATAACCTTGGCGTAATCAACATCAGGTTCAACTGCAGCTATACCAAACGGCCCCGATGTTCGTTGGGCGTGGGCATATTTTGCGGCAGCAACAAGTGATTTTGATGGAACACAACCGAAATTAAGACAATCTCCGCCCATTTCAGCTTTTTCGAACAGCACAACTTTTTCACCAAATTGCGCAGCTGCAGCCGCCAAGGATAAGCCTGCTGATCCGCCGCCAATAATCGCCAGATCAAAAATCATGTAAAAGTTTTCCATTTTTTGAGGGCGACAGGAATAAGCGAGATCAACGCCAGTGCGGCAAAGGCCCACAACAATTGCGGGGTTACAAGCGATGTGGCTGATAATTCAAAAGGGCAATTCATTGCGCCATTTTGCACAACACAAGCATCATGTGAAATTTGTTGCGCTTCAATCACGCTGCCAAAGCCCCGGCCCAACCATGCAAAGGCAATCGATCCTGGAATGATGCCGATTAAGGTTCCAAGCGTGAAAGTTCGCAATGACATTTTTGTAAGCCCGGCTACGGCATTCACCGCAAAAAACGGAAAGGCCGGAACCAAGCGCAAAAACAACAGATAGTTAAATCCATCTTTTTCGAAGCCGCCTGAAAGCTTTTGCACAAATGGCCCGGCGCGATCAGCAATCACCTGGCCCAAAGATGTCTGCACAATTTTGAACACCACGATGGCACCCAAGGTGGCGGCAATCACGGTGATCGGCGCACTCAGTGCCCAACCAAACACGAACCCACCCAAAATGCTTAACAGGCCGGCCCCGGGAAACGACAAAGCGACCACGGCGAAATAGGCCAGCGAATAAATCAGCAAAGCCAAAACCAGATGATCTGCCACATAGGAATGAAGCAGGTTTTGATTGTCGGCAATGCCTTGCACGCTAAAATAATGTTGCAGGCCAAGGCTATATCCAAGTATGGTCAGCAATAGCAAACCAAGCAATGGCAGCCAGCGTCTCAGATTCATCGGCATTTTGGCCGCAGCGCTATCCGTTTTCATAACGCCAGACATGGCGGGTTTTAGGGTGTCTGAAAAGGGGGTGTCACAGCCTCGTGATAAGGGTTTAGCTGGCGTGTGGTTATCGTGATTGTTGCGTGTAAACTGCTTGGCACGTTGACAACCGCGCTGGTTTTGCCCATAAGCAGGCCAACTTTTGCAAAACCTTCGTTTTCCGCATCGTTCTGGCTTGCTTATACTGCCCGAAAGCTTTGAAAATTCAAAGGCTTGTGGAAAACATTTATGAATACGGAGTTCTAACGTGAAACGCACTTATCAACCGTCTAAACTTGTTCGCAAGCGTCGCCATGGCTTTCGTTCGCGCATGTCCACGGTTGGCGGGCGCAACGTCATCCGTCGTCGTCGTGCTGCGGGCCGCAAGCGGCTCTCGGCTTAATCGATCAATTCTATGCAACGCATGACGCGGAGGCAGGATTTTATTGCCGCCGCCAAGGGCATGTCACAAGCCATGCCCGGCTTTGTTCTTCAATTGCGGTTTCGCGAAGATCATGCGCCTGCGCGCGTGGGTTTTACCTGCACTAAAAAATTGGGCAATGCTGTGGTGCGCAACCGTATCAAGCGGCGCTTGCGCGAAATCGTGCGCCTAAGCTTGGGCGAAGTTGCCAAGCCATCTTTTGATTATGTTTTGGTGGGCCGTAGTGCTGGCCAAACCCGCGCATTTGAAATTTTGAAATCTGATCTTATATCTGCGGTGGCAAGGCTTCATGCCAAGGCCGCCCCTCAAGTGGAAATGTAAATGAGCCAGCCGCAACAACCGCAAATCGACCCGAAAAATATGATCCTCGCCATCGTGTTGTCGATGTTGATTGTGTTTGGTTGGCAATATTATTATGCAGGCCCCGCCGCTGAAAAGGCCAAGCAACAAGAAATAACCCAAGCCGCAACGGCCCAGCTTCCCTCCACTGCGGCGGCCTCGACAATTGAAGATGTGGCAACCGTTCTGGCCAAAACCAAACGTGTTAAAATTCAAACGGCGGAACTTACAGGGTCAATCAATCTAACTGGCGCACAAATTGATGATCTGCGCTTGAATGACTATCGCGAAACGATTGATCCCAAAAGTGACATTGTAACGCTTCTGAAACCATCAGGCACCGCCAACGCTTATTTTGTTGAACAGGGCTTTGTTGGGCCACAAGGCAGCACAGTCAAACTGCCTGACGCAAAAACTGAATGGCAGGCACCTGCCGACGCCGTTCTCACTGCCGAAAAGCCATTGACCCTAACGTGGGACAATGGGGCTGGTTTGAAATTTGAGCGGCAGATTTCAATTAGTGACAAATATCTGTTTGACGTTAAACAAACCGTGGCCAACACCACCGCAGCGCCCGTAACCGTTATTCCGTTTGCCCGTGTGCAGCGCCAAGACACGCCCAACATTTCAGGCTTTTGGGTTTTTTATGAAGGCCCGTTGGGTGTTCAAAAAGGTTTGGAAGAACATAAATATTCAGCATTGAAAAAAGATCCTGATGTGCCGGTAACGGTTCCATCAACGGGTGGTTGGTTGGGCTTTACCGATAAATATTGGGCCACAATGGTGATCCCCGACCAAAAAACCAAAGTTCAAAACACTTATCGCTTTGTGAAAATTCCGGGCCGTGATGCCTATCAAACCGACTATCTTTCTGATGATGCCATTTCAGTTCCCGCTGGTGGCAGCGCGGTTTATGAAGAGCATGTTTATGCGGGCGCAAAAATTGTCAGTTTGATCAATTCAATCTATGCGAAGTTTGGCTTTACCCAATTTGATTTGATGATTGATTGGGGTTGGTTCTGGTTCATCGCCCAGCCGATGTATAAGCTTTTGAGTTTCGTTCATTCCATCGTTGGCAATTTCGGCGTGGCTATTTTGCTGGTTACGGTTTTGGTGAAGGCTGCAGTTTTCCCCTTGGCCAATAAGTCTTATGCTTCGATGAGCAAGATGAAAAAGCTGAAGCCGGAAATGGATGCCATCAAGGCGCGCAATCCAGATGACAAGACCAAGCAACAACAAGAAACCATGGAATTGTATAAGCGCGAAAAAGTGAACCCAATGGCGGGTTGCTTGCCGATGTTTGTGCAAATTCCGGTTTTCTTCTCGCTTTATAAAGTTATTTTGACCACCATCGAATTGCGCCACGCGCCATTTTTTGGTTGGATTCAAGATTTGTCGGCGCCTGATCCAACCAACGTGTTCACGCTGTTTGGTTTAATCCCATGGTCGCCGCCACATTTGTTGATGATTGGCTTTTGGCCATTGTTGATGGGCATTACCATGTGGGTGCAAATGCGTTTAAACCCAGCGCCACCAGACCCAGTGCAAGCCCAGATGTTCAATTGGATGCCGGTTATTTTCACCTTCTCGCTGGGCACATTCCCCGCTGGTTTGGTAATTTATTGGGCGTGGAGCAATTTGCTTTCGATCATCCAACAAAGCTACATCATGAGCAAACACGGAACAGACTTTAACCTGTTTGGAAATATCCGCGATTCAATTCCGGGTCTGAAAAAGAAGCCGACAAGCGCGTGATCACGTTCACCACAGAACAACTTCTGGCTGGGCGGCAATTGCTGAATGGCACTGCGAAGTTTCGAATGGGCGTGGCCAAGTTGGAACAATTGCCCCCGGTTGATCGCATTGAAATTGCTTTTGCCGGACGATCGAACGTTGGAAAATCATCGCTGCTCAATGCTGTGACGGGTGTTAACGGATTGGCGCGGGCCTCAAACACGCCGGGGCGAACCCGCGAGTTGAATTTCTTCGACGTTGAAAACCAAATCGTTCTTGTGGATATGCCGGGCTATGGTTTTGCCAAGGCCTCAAAATCTGATGTTAAAAAATGGCAAAGCGTTCTGAAGGGCTATTTGCGCGGGCGTGTGGGTTTAACCCGTGCTTTCGTTTTGATTGATGCCCGCCATGGGGTGATGACGCATGACGTTGAAATGTTTTCAATGTTGGATGATGCCGCCGTGGCTTATCAATTGATCATTACCAAATGCGATAAAATCAACAAACACGAATTGGCCGAATTGGAAATTGAAACTTTGGCCCATTTAAAAAAGCGTGCGGCGGCCATTCAAAACATCCATCTCACCTCAGCTGAAAAGAACTTCGGCATTGATCAACTGAGGGCCGAGATTGCAACGTTAATCGCGCCTCAAATTTTGCACCCCCAGACCTAATTGGCCGCGCCGAGGGGCGACCGTTCCTGACCTGATAACTATTTCATCAGTACACAGATGATTATTGAACAACCGACATTTTGGTAAATTCAATCGACGCTTGATCGCCGGAATCTGGATCAACAAAATCCACATCCAACACATCGCCATTATCGGTTACGGCTTGCACCTGAAGATCCACTTCGTTGCCATCGGCATCATAAAGGGCAATGGTGTCGCCCACATTAAATGTGGTTGCATCATCAACGGTATAGGCATCGCCTGAATCCATGTTTACGCCATCCATGGCAAAGGCGGGTGTGGTGACAAGCAAGGCAGCCAAGGCAAGAAATGTATAGCGCATCGTGTTGATCCATCTGGTTTAAGTTGCATTGAAGCTAGTGTTTCGCGTAATCCAGAACAAATGAATTTAAAACAATCTTTGGGGCAAGCCCATGATTAAGCACCCATTTTTAAGTAAAAACCTAAATAAGAAAATAATGCTTGACACCGTACGCTCTATAGCATAGACAGCGCTAATCTCCAGAAATGGGTCATTCTTCTGCGGTTCAATTTTAAAACCGCGTAATTTTCAAGGTAAGCATAGACACTGCCGTCGCTACGGTTTATCCGTGCAGTGTTTTGCAACAAGGTGCCCGTTCAAGAGGCGCTTCAACACTATCAAATGCTTGAGGGAGCAACCACATGTCCACCACATCCATGTCCAAATCGGGGCAGGGGCTTTCACAGAATGAAAAATTCGTCATTCTTGCCTCGTCCACCGGCACCATTTTCGAATGGTATGATTTTTATCTTTACGCAACGCTGACACCGTTTTTCGCAGCATTCTTTTTCCCGCCCGGCAATGACACGTGGGCCCTTTTGGGTGCGCTTGGTGCCTATGCAGCAGGCTTCTTGGTGCGCCCCTTTGGTGCGTTGTTCTTTGGTCGTTTGGGCGATCTGGTTGGCCGCAAATATACGTTCTTGGTCACCATTATGGTTATGGGCTTTTCAACCTTCTTGGTGGGCTGTTTGCCTTCCTATGAAAAGATCGGCGCTTTGGCCCCCATCTTGTTGTTGATCATTCGTTTAACGCAAGGCTTGGCCTTGGGTGGCGAATATGGTGGTGCTGCAACTTATGTGGCCGAACATGCACAAAATGGCCGGCGTGGTTATTCCACCAGCTGGATCCAAACCACAGCCACCATCGGCTTTTTCTTGTCGTTGTTAGTGATTGGCGGTTTGCGTTGGTTCACCGATCCAGCCTGGTTTAAAGATGGCACAGGCGGCATTATTGCTGGCTGGCGCATTCCGTTCTTGGCGTCGATTGTGCTTCTGGCCTTCTCGGTTTGGATTCGGATGAAGCTGAATGAGTCACCCGTGTTCCAGAAGATGAAAGACGAAGGCCACGGCTCAGCAACACCAATCCGCGATTCATTCTTTAAATATCCGAACAACAAATACGCATTATTGGCCCTTTTGGGTGCCACAATGGGCCAAGGCGTTGTGTGGTATACCGCACAATTTTATGCACTGTTCTTTATCAACGGCCCGCTGAAGGCTGATTGGTGGGTGGGTTATATTGTTGTGGGCGTGGCTGTTTTATTGGCAACGCCGCTGTTTGTGTTTTTTGGCGGCTTGTCTGACAAGATCGGCCGTTTGCGGATCATTTTGGCTGGCTGTGCTTTAGCGGCAGTTTTATATTTGCCATCAACTGGCATGTCGCTGTTTCACATGTTGTCGCGTGCGGTAAACCCAGAACTTGCGGCATTTAACGATACCGCTATTTCTAAATTGGTGGTCACGGCTGATCCGGCGCAATGCCATTTCACCATTTTCCCAATCAAAGGTTGGACCACTGAAGGTGATTGTGACAAAGCCAAAGCTATTCTGACATCAAACGGCATTGCCTTTACCTCGGCTTATGCTGCTGCTGGTTCAAAGGTTACGCTTAATAACGGCACAACCACGGTTGAAGGTGCTTCACCTTATGCTTGGCAAAAGGCTTTGGCAGATGCGGGCTATCCGCATTTCAAAGTGGCCGAATCTGATGTGGCTTTAACCAAAGAACAATCTGATGCTTTGATAAAGGCGCAAACCGATAAAGTTGCGGCAGACATTACGAAAATTGTGAATGATGCGCGCAAAGCAGCAGACCCTGCCGCCAAACCATTGGCCGCCACCAACAGCATTGCAGCCCCCGTGGTTGCCGCTGATGGCAAGGCCACGGTTCATGTGGGCGAAATTAAAACCTCAACTGCAAAAGCCTTGACGATGGCGCAATATATTCAAGCCATTCTTGTGGTGTTTGTGATGATGGTTTTAACCACAATGGTTTATGGCCCGATTGCCGCTTTCTTGGTGGAAATGTTCCCATCCAACGTGCGCTATACTTCAATGTCGTTGCCCTATCATATTGGCAACGGTTGGTTTGGCGGCATGTTGCCGTTGTTTGCCACGGCTTACGTGGCCTATACGGGCAACGTGTTTGCAGGGTTGTGGTATCCTGTAATCTTTGCGGCCATTACCGTCGTGGTTGGTTTCTTCTTCCTGAAAGAAACCAAGGACGTTGATATTTCAAAAACCTAAATTTGTATTGAAACAAAAGCCCCGTGAGCAATCACGGGGCTTTATTTTTTGGTGAAGAAATTTGCCGTTTACCGCGGCACTGGGCCAGCAGAGCCACGCACAATTAAATCCACGTTCCACAATTCATGTGGAACTTCGCCGGCAGGATTTTCAATCCGTTCAAGCAACAATTCCGCCACCCGGCTGCCAGCGGCACGGATAGATGAGCTGGTGGTGGTGAGGGCTGGCACCAAGCCATCAGCATTCAAAAACGGCAGGCCATCATCATGCGCGATCATCGATACGTCTTTGCCTACAACAAGCCCCAATTCATTGGCGGCGCGCATGGCCCCCCACACCATCAACATGGAAGAAAGCAAAAGTGCTGTTGGCGCGTTGGGCTGTTGCAAAATGCGCTTGGTGTGGCGGTAACCGTTCTCTTCTGTCATCACACCGCTAAAACTGATTGTATCATCAATGGTTAGCCCTTTTTCACGCAAGGCCTGTTCATAACCTTGGCGGCGGTGAAATGCGAAGGTGAGCGATTCCAATCCATTTAAAAGCCCAACGCGCTGGTGTCCAAAATCTGTCAGCAATTTGGTGGCCTTGTGAAACGCACCACGGTTATCAATATCAAGCCACGGATAGGTGGTTTCCTGGTCGCCAGTGCGCCCATGAACGATGTAGGGCAACCGAAGCTCGTTCAACAGCGCAATACGCGGGTCATCCACGTGGCTGCCCTGCACCACAACGCCATCAACGGCGCCACCTTCAGCATAACGCCGATAAACCGACATTTCATCTTCTTGGCCCCCTGCGTGCAGCAGCGTTTCAAAGCCTTGGCTGGTATAAACATCGGCTGCACCTGCCACAAAATCTGAGAACAGCGGATCAATCATCACGGTGCGATCTGCCGGAAAAACATAACCAATGGCATGGGCGCGCCCTGTGGCCAAGCGGCGGGCATGGGCGTTGGGCCGATAGCCCAATCGGTTGGCCTCATCCGCCACGCGCCTTCTCGTGGCTTTGCCCACCTCGGGATAACCATTCAAAGCGCGGCTGACCGTAGTTTGGGAAAGATTGAGATGGTGAGCCAATTCTTTGAGATTCATCAGGTTTTTCCCATTATTTATCCAAAGCGCTTTCAATTTTAATTGAATTTTGCGCAGCCAAAGCTAAGACCCGTTCAAGCCAATGTGCAAGAACTATCCTATTTTAAACATTTTTCTTGACGTATATTTACAATCTGTTAGTGCTTAAATCCTCAAAGCGGTTTGGGAAAGTTTGATAAATCAAAATTCAAACATCCTGCACTGCTTGTTCTGGGAGGAACATCTAATCGTGCTGGCGTTGAGTATGCAAGCACCCCTTTTTGCGCCTCCTATCGAGAAGACTTGAAACCCTCTGGAGGAAGACCAATGAAATTTAAATCAATGCTTGCTGCGGCCGCCCTTGGCATCAGCGTTATGGCCACGCACGCTGTTGCCGCCGATATGTCGATCGTATCAGGTGCTACCGGCAACGACTTGGCATTTATGCAAGCCCAATTGGCTGAATTTAATAAAGCAACTGGCGACAACGTTAAAGTTGTTCCAATGCCATCATCAACAACCGATCAATTTGGCCAATACAAGCTTTGGCTTGCTGCTGGTAACACCGATATTGATGCCTACATGACAGACGTGATCTGGGCACCACAATTGGCTGACCAGTTTGCTGATTTGACAGCCGCTGCCAAGGACGTTGCCAAAGATCATTTCCCATCGATCATTGAATCGCAAACTGTGAACGGCAAACTTGTTGCCATTCCTTATTTCACCGATGCGCCTGCTTTGTATTACCGCAAAGATTTGCTTGAAAAATACAAGCTTGCTGTTCCAAAAACCTGGGACGAAATGGCCACTGCAGCCAAAACCGTTATGGATGGTGAAAAGAATAAAGATCTGCAAGGCTTCGTGTTTCAGGGCAATGCCTATGAAGGCCTGACTTGCGATGCATTGGAATGGATTAAATCTTCAGGCGGCGGCCAAGTGGTCGAAGCTGATGGTACAATCTCTATCAACAATCCAAAGGCTGCCGCAGCTCTTGACCGCGTGAAGTCTTGGGTTGGAACAATTTCGCCGAAGGGCGTTTTGGCCTATCAAGAAGAAGAGTCACGTGGCGTTTGGCAGCTCGGCAATGCCGTGTTCATGCGCAACTGGCCTTATGCCTATTCATTGGGCAATGGCAAAGGCTCTAAAGTTGCAGATAAGTTTGACGTTGTTCCACTGCCATCAGCTGGCGGCGACACAAAGTCAGCAGCAACATTGGGCGGCTGGAACTTGGCTGTTTCGAAATATTCCAAGAACCAAGCTGAAGCAATCAAGCTTGTAATGTTCTTGGCCAGCAAAGAAAGCCAAAAGAAAAACGCTCTTGAAAACACCCATCTGCCAACCATCGTAAGCCTTTATGATGATGCCGATGTGAAGGCCAAGCAGCCAGTGTTGGTAAAGTGGAAAGATGTGTTCTTGAACGCTGTTCCTCGTCCATCAGCACCAACCAAGGTGAAGTATAACGAAGTATCAAACCTGTTCTGGTCTGCGGTTCATGACACGCTTTCGGGCACTGGTACATCAGCTGAAAACTTGGCAACACTTGAAGCCAAGTTGACTGAACTCAAGGGCGACGGCTGGAAATAACTTTCCCCCGTTTTGCCAATTCCCGCGGGCGCTTCCTCCATTTCGCCCGCGGGAACCTTTCCCGTGATAGCATTGAAATATAAACCGCTTTTGAGGGGTGTTGTTTCGCGCCATGACCACAGTTGCAATTCCGCCGGTTGTTCAAACAGATCCGGAAATTCCTATAAAAAATGAACTTCTTGCTGGCCGCACGCGCGCCGCAATGATTTTTTTGGCACCCATGATGGTGGTGCTGGCCATTGTGGCCGGTTGGCCCTTGGCCCGCTCAATCTGGTTCAGCTTCACGGATGCTTCACTTGTGCATCTTTATGAAGCCAAATTCGTTGGCTTTAAAAACTATCTCCATTGGGTGGATTTGCCCTCAGGCAAACGCGTTTACTTTGGCGTGCTTGCTGATGCGGGCTGGTGGAACGCCGTGTGGAACACGCTGCGCTTTGGCATTGTATCGGTAACACTTGAAACAATTTTGGGCATGGCCGTAGCGCTGGTGCTGAACGCCAATTTCCGCGGGCGTGGCATTGTGCGTGCCGCAATTTTAATTCCGTGGGCCATTCCCACAGTGGTATCGGCCAAAATGTGGGGCTGGATGTTGAACGACCAATTGGGCGTTATCAATGACATCTTCATGCGCTTTGGTTTGATCCATCAAAAAATTGCTTGGGCAGCTGATGCTGATTATTCGATGATGGCTGTGTTGGCTGTGGATATTTGGAAAACTGTGCCCTTCATGTCGCTTCTCATCTTGGCTGGCCTGCAAATGGTGCCGGGCGATGTTTATGAAGCGGCCGAAATTGATGGCGTAAACCCCATCAAAGTGTTCTTCAAAGTAACACTGCCTCTGGTGAAGCCTGCATTGATGGTGGCCGTTATTTTCCGCCTGATGGACGCCATGCGCATCTTTGATCTGATCTACATTCTCACCCCCAACTCGTCGCAAACCAAAACCATGTCTGTGATTAGTCGTGAAAACTTGTTCGACTTTGATAAGTTTGCCTATGGATCAGCGGAATCAACTTTATTGTTCCTGTTTCTCTTCATCATGGTGACACTTTACATGAAGTTGGGCAAAGTGAACTTCGACGGAGGCGCATGACATGAAAGCTCTTAAATCCATCGGCTTTTATGCCTTTGTTGTCATAATTGTGGTTCAGGCGGTGTTTCCGTTCTATTACGCCATTCTGACCAGCTTGAAATTTGGCAGCGCCTTGTTTGAAATCAACTATCTGCCAACAAGTTTCTCACTGCAAAATTATCACGACGTACTTTTTAACGGCAACGGAACATTTCTGCGCAACTTGCTCAATTCCGTTGTGGTTGCAACCTGCACTGTTTTGGTGGCGCTGTTCTTTGCCGTCACTGCGGCCTATGCGCTTTCTCGCGTTCGCTTCCGGGGGCGTGGGCTTTTGCTGATGACAATTTTGGCCGTGTCGATGTTTCCACAAATCGCTGTGTTGGCAGGCCTGTTTGAAGTGATCGGCAAATTGGGCATTTATAACACGCCCTTCGCGCTGATCTTCTCCTACACAATTTTCACGTTGCCGTTCACTGTTTGGGTGCTCACCACCTTCATGCGTGATCTGCCCATTGAAATTGAAGAGGCAGCCATTGTGGATGGTGCCACACCATGGATCATCATCCGTCGCGTGTTCTTGCCTTTGATGTGGCCAGCGTTGGTTACAACCGGGCTTCTCGCCTTCATTGCGGCGTGGAACGAATTTCTGTTCGCTCTCACGTTCACCTCGTCCAATGAAACGCGAACTGTTCCGGTTGGCATTTCGATGTTGTCAGGCTCTTCTGAACACGAAGTTCCTTGGGGCCTTATCATGGCAGCATCGGTTATCGTTACAGTTCCACTGATTTCACTTGTTCTTATTTTCCAGAAAAAAATCATTGCAGGCCTCACGGCTGGCGGCGTTAAGGGATAATCAAAATGGCACAAATTCAACTCAAGAATGTCAAAAAATCATTCGGCGCAGTCAACGTCATCAAGGGTGTAGACCTTGAGATCAAGTCTGGTGAATTCATGGTGTTTGTGGGCCCATCGGGCTGCGGCAAATCCACTTTGCTGCGGTTGATTTGCGGGCTGGAAGATATAACCTCTGGCACAATGTCTTTTGATGGCAAAGTGGTCAACGCGTTGCCGCCATCCAAGCGCGGCATTGCCATGGTGTTTCAATCATATGCGCTTTATCCGCATATGACGGTTTATGAAAACATGGCCTTTGGCATGCAGCTTTCGGGCGGCGGCAAAGACGAGATCAAAACACGTGTTGAAAAAGCTGCGGCCCTTTTGCAGATAACCCCTTATCTTGATCGTTTGCCCAAGCAACTTTCAGGTGGCCAGCGCCAACGCGTTGCCATTGGCCGGGCCATTGTGCGGGATCCGAAAGTGTTCTTGTTTGATGAACCGTTGTCGAACCTGGATGCTGCATTGCGCGTGGCCACCCGTTTGGAAATTGCCAAGCTGCATCATTCCATGAACAACGTCACCATGGTTTATGTAACCCATGATCAAGTGGAAGCCATGACACTGGCAGACCGCATCTGCGTGCTGCGTGATGGTTTGGTCGAACAGGTGGGAACGCCGCTGGAACTTTATGAAAAGCCGTGCAACTTGTTTGTGGCGGGCTTTATTGGCTCTCCCAAAATTAACGTTTTGTCGGGCAAATTTGCGGCGCCTTATAAGTCTCACAGCATCGGCGTTCGCGCTGAACATTTAGAAGTGACTGCCAAAGGCCCGTGGCAAGGCAAAATTATCCACACTGAAGTTTTGGGATCTGATTCATTTTTGTTTATCGACATTGGTTCAACCGAGCCGGTGATCGTGCGTGAAAATGGCACAACCAAACACATGCTTGATAAAACGGTTTCGATCTCTCCGATGTCGGGATATGTTCATCGCTTCAACGAAGCAGGCATAGCCATTTAATTCAGGAACAACACCATGACCATTCGCACTCTCATCTGGCATGAACATCGCCACGAACAAACCAACAAACTGGTGGCTTCGCTTTACCCCGAAGGCATGCACGGCGCATTGAAGAACGCTTATAAGGGCGACAAAGACTTTGTTGTCGGCCACGCGCTGTTGGATGATGACAAGGAACACGGCCTTTCACAAAAACGCTTGGATGAAACCGATGTGTTGTTGTGGTGGGGCCATGCCGCCCATGGTGATGTGAGCGATGTGATTGTTGAACGCGTGGCAAAACGCGTGTGGGAAGGCATGGGCCTTATTGTTCTGCATTCGGGGCATTATTCGAAAATTTTCAAAAAGCTTATGGGCACACCCTGTTCATTGAAGTGGCGTGAGGCTGGCGAAAAGGAACGCGTTTGGATTATCAATCCCAATCACCCCATCGCTGCTGGCCTGCCTGAAATGATCGAGATTGAACACGAAGAAATGTATGGTGAGCCCTTCTCCATTCCAGAACCTTTGGAAACGGTGATGATCTCACATTTTGAAGGCGGTGAAGTGTTCCGCTCTGGCGTTACCTATCAACGTGGTGCGGGCAAGATATTCTATTTCCGCCCGGGCCATGAAGCCTACACGGCCTATCATAATCCGCTGGTTCTCAAAGTGATCAAGAACGCAACGCGCTGGGCTTATAACCCGGCCAAACCTTGGGCGGGCATTCACCCTTCACCCAATGTGCCTGCTGATAAAGCGCCAATTCCACTTGAAATAAAAGGCCCGCGCTTGCATGAGGACGGCGAAGAAGGGTTTAAATAATGAAAAAGATTCGTTTGTTGGTTTTGGGCACAGGCGGCATGGCCGCCGCCCATATCAAGCAATTTCAGGCTGATCCGCGCGTTGAAGTGACGGGCTGTTCCGATATTGATTTGGCCCGCGCCAAAACCTTTGCCGATGCCCATAACATTCCACACGCCTTTGGCAGTTTGGAAGACGCAATTAAGTGGGGCGAATTTGATGCCGCCACCAACGTAACACCTGATTCTATTCATCACCCCACCACGATGAAATTGCTGGCTGCCAAAAAGCATGTGCTGTGTGAAAAGCCTTTGGCGGAAAATTTTAAGCTCGCCGATGAAATGGCAACCACGGCTGAAAAAGCCGGCGTGATCAATATGGTCAACCTCACCTATCGTGCGGTGGCCGGCTTGCAAAAAGCCAAGCAGATTATTGCATCGGGCGAAATTGGTGATGTGCGCCATGTTGAGGCCAGCTATCGTCAAAGCTGGCTTGTTGGCAACCATTGGGGCGCTTGGGATAAGCTGCCCATGTGGCTGTGGCGCCTGTCTGAAAAGCACGGCTCTAAAGGCGTGCTTGGCGATGTTGGCATTCACATTTTAGATTTCACCACCTATGCCATCGGCATGATGCCAACCAGTTTGCAGGCGCGGTTGAAAACCTTCCACAAAGCGCCCGGCGACAAGATTGGTGATTATGTTTTAGATGCCAATGATTCAGCTTCGATGATGGTTGAATTTGAAAACGGCGCACAAGGTGTAATCCACGCCAGCCGCTTTATGACAGGTTATGGCAACACATTAAAACTGCAAGTGTTCGGCACCAAGGGCGCATTGGAAATCGAGAACGATCACGATCTCACAACCTTGCGCGTATGTTCGGGCGAAGATATCCACACGCAAGCTTGGCGCAACATCGTGAAAACCGAACCAGAGCCAGCGAACTATAAAAAGTTCATTGATGCAATTGTTGCAGGCAAGAATGGTGATCCATCATTCCGCCGCGCCGCTGATTTGCAGAAGATTTTAGATGCATGTTTCAGCGATGAAGCCAGCAAAGCGGTAAAACTCTAACCCCTTATCGCCTTCCCCCGTCGGGGGAAGGCGCGTTAGCGCGAAACGGAACGCGCTGCCAACCGCAACAAAATCCCGTCCAAAACACCTTCCAAATTTTTATAGACATCTTCGTTGTTGCACCTAAAAATCTCAAAGCCTTCGCCGCGCAAATAAGCCTCGCGTCGCAGATCGTAAGCAACCTCATGCGCACCGCCATGCGTTGCCCCATCCACCTCAACGATGAGCTTGCATTCAAAACAAACAAAATCCGCAATGAATTTTCCAATTGGTTTTTGCCTGACAAATTTATGGCCTTGCAAACGACGGTCACGCAAATAGCCCCAAAGCTTAGCCTCAGCAGAAGTTTCATTCTGCCGCAAAGCACGAGCGAATTTCAAACTTTTTGAAGGCGTAAATTTCCTATTGAAAACTTTATCATCCTTCTCCCGATGGGAGAAGGTGGTTGAAATTATTGCGAGGGACCCAACAATGATAGCAACCTTTTTGCCTTCTCCCGACGGGGGAAGGGTAAAATTTTCAAACTGCTATGCCCTTCACCCGCAACCTAAATGCATGCAACAGCGGCTCCGTATAACCATTCGGCTGCTCCGCGCCCTTGAACACCAAATCGCACGCCGCCTGAAAGGCCAGTGAGGTTTCGAAATCCGCGCTCATCGCTTTATACGAAGCATCCCCCGCATTCTGCCCATCCACCACAGCCGCCATGCGTTTCAACGTTTCCAGAACTTGGGCCTTAGAACACACGCCATGCCTGATCCAATTGGCCATGTGCTGTGACGATATGCGCAACGTTGCGCGGTCTTCCATCAGGCCCACGTTGTTAATATCGAGCACCTTCGAACAGCCGACACCCTGTTCAACCCAGCGCACCACATAGCCCAGCAAGCCTTGCGCGTTGTTATCAAGCTCGGCCTGTATATCAGCCGCACTCCAATTGGGTCTTGTGACCACAGGCACGGCGAGAATATCTTCAAGCTTGGCCGGCGCACGCGATTTCAACTGGGCTTGCACCGCAGCCACATTCACGCGGTGATAATGCGTGGCGTGAAGCGTTGCCGCCGTGGGCGATGGCACCCAAGCGGTGTTCGCGCCGGCGCGTGGATGGGCAATTTTTTGTGCCAACATATCGGCCATTTTATCAGGCATGGCCCACATGCCTTTGCCGATTTGGGCGTGTCCCGGCAGGCCAAGCTTCAAGCCTGTGTCTACATTCCAATTTTCATAGCCCGCAATCCACGTGGCTGATTTCATGTCGCCTTTGCGCACCATGGGGCCAAGTTCCATTGATGTGTGAATTTCATCACCCGTGCGATCCAAAAACCCAGTGTTGATAAAAACAATGCGATCTTTGGCGGCGCGGATACATTCTTTCAAGTTCACGGTGGTGCGCCGTTCTTCATCCATAATGCCAATTTTCAGCGTGCCCACCTTCATGCCGAGCGCTGTTTCTACGCGCGAAAAAAGCTCCACTGCAAAGGCCACTTCATCCGGCCCATGCATTTTTGGTTTCACGATATACATTGAACTGTTGCGCGAATTTCTCTGGCTTTTCAGATCATGCAAGGCGCAAAGCGCTGTGATCATGCAATCCATAATACCTTCCGGAATGTTATGGCCATCATCCAGAACAATCGCCGGATTGGACATCAAATGACCAACGTTGCGAATAAGCATGAGTGAGCGGCCATGCAGTGAAAATGATCTGCCATTACGATCTGTATACTGACGATCCGCGTTTAATTTGCGGGTAAAATACTTGCCGTTCTTGGCAACTTCTTCAGCCAAATCGCCCTTCATCAAGCCCAGCCAATTGCGATAAACCAAAACTTTGTCTTCGGCATCAACCGCAGCAACCGAGTCTTCGCAATCCATAATGGTGGTTAAAGCGGATTCGAGAATAACATCGACGATGCCCATAGCATTGAGTTTCACCTCAATATGCAAGCCATTGTTGGTGAGCAGATAAGATCCATCACCATTGCCAAGCCATTGGCGATCATCAACAAAAATAATGTAAGTTTTGTTGTTAACGGCAGACCATTTCATGTTTTGCAGCGGCACAGCTTCATCAAGAAAAGCGCTTGCCCATGCAATCACCGCAGCACCGCGCACCAGATCATAAGTTCCCTTGTTGCTGCCAATTGAAATTGCGTCTGTTCCATAAAGTGCGTCAAACAGTGAACCCCAGCGGGCATTGGCGGCATTCAATGCAAAACGGGCATTGTTTACAGGAACGACGAGTTGTGGCCCTGCGAGTTTGGCAATCTCGACATCAACATTTTCTGTTGTCACGAGAAAATCAGCTCCCTCATCAACGATATAACCAATGGATTTGAGAAATTCTTGGTATTCCTGCGCATCATAACTTTGCTGATGAGCATTGTTCCAAGCATCAATTTTGGCCTGCATGTCATCGCGGATTTTCAGCAAAGCGCGGTTGCGCGGTGCAAGGTCTTCGGCAATTGCTGCAAAATTCGACCAGAATTGCGATGGCGTGATCCCGGTTTCGGGAAGGGCCTCATGTTCAATGAAGGACTTTAATGTTGCGTCGATCTGCATGGCAATTCCCAATTCTGTTACAGATGCACAAAACACCATAGACAAGAAATAACCAAACGGTTATTTAGACGCCATGGCTTATGATTATATCATTGTGGGTGGCGGCTCGGCGGGCTGTGTTTTGGCGGCGCGGCTATCCGAGCAACCAGAAATTAAAGTGTTGCTGCTGGAAGCGGGCGGGGGCGATAGCAACATTTTGTTTCATATACCCGCTGGTTTTGCCAAAATGACCAAGGGTATTGGCTCTTGGGGCTGGTCAACTGTGCCGCAAAAACACATGCAAAACCGCGTGCTGCGTTATACCCAAGCAAAAGTTATTGGCGGTGGATCATCCATCAACGCCCAATTGTATAATCGCGGCAACCGTTTGGATTTTGATGAATGGCGGCAATTGGGGTGTGAGGGCTGGTCGTATGAAAGTATTTTGCCCTATTTCAAAAGGGCAGAAAACTTTGGCCGTGGGGCGGATGAATTTCATGGTGTGGGCGGGCCACTGTCTGTGGCTGATCCGGTGGGTAACTTGCCAATTTGCGAGGCGTTTTTTGATGCTGCGGGCGAATTGGGAATTCCACGCAATGCCGATGTGAATGGCCACATGCAAGATGGTGTTGGCTATTATCAAATGACGCAAAAAAATGCGCGCCGTGCTTCAACCGCCACGGCCTATTTGAAACCGGCCTTAACCCGCAAAAATTTGGAAACGCGCAAAAACAGATTTGTTAAAAACCTGATTGTTGAAAAGCATAAAGTGCGCGGTGTTGAATTGGGCAATGGGGAAAGGCTTTATGCTGATCGAGAGATAATTTTAACCTCTGGTGCCATTGGTTCGCCCAAACTTTTAATGCAATCTGGCATTGGGCCAGCCGATCATTTGCGTTCACTTGGCATTGACGTAAAGTTGGATGCGCCCGGTGTGGGCAGTAATCTGCAAGACCATCTTGATCTTTTCGTCATCAGCGAATGCACCGGAGATCACACATATGATAAATATGGCAAACCATTGTGGGCAGCGCTAGCGGGGCTTCAATATCTAATTATAAAAACGGGGCCAGCGGCCAACGCATTGTTTAGCCAAGGTGGTTTTTGGTATGCCGATGAAAATGCCCGCTCGCCTGATATTCAATTTCATTTGGGCCTGGGCTCGGGAATTGAGGCAGGCGTAGCCAAGGTGAAGAACGCGGGAGTGACATTGAACTCTGCTCACCTGCGCCCGCGTTCGCGCGGAACAGTACGTTTGGCTTCCAATAATCCGGCGGCTGCGCCGTTGATTGATCCTAATTACTGGGCTGATCCTTATGACAAGGAAATGTCTTTGCGTGGGTTAAAACTGGCGCGCGAAATATTCAATCAGAAAGGCCTGTCCACTTATATCATGGCCGAACGTTTGCCCGGCGCTGATGTAACCAGTGATGAAGCGCTGTTCAACTTTGCCTGCCACCATGCAAAGACAGATCATCATCCCGCAGGCACATGCAAAATGGGCCATGACAAAATGGCGGTGGTGACACCTGATTTAAAACTGCGCGGGCTTGATGGTTTGCGCATTGCCGATGCCTCTATCATGCCAACTGTCACATCCGGCAACACCAATGCGCCAACAATTATGATTGCAGAAAAGGCAGCGGATTTAATTAAGTTGCACTCGCCAATCGGTCTTTCACCACACTGAGAGTTTCAACCATCGGTCGCTTCCACCAATTTCCTGATGAAAATATTTCCGTTTCGATCAACCCGTTATAGCTCGCCGCTTCAACCCTATTTCGCAAAGCTGGCAAATCAATCACGCCATCGCCCATCATGCCACGATCATTCAACACATCGCGTGTGGGCACCAGCCAATCACACACATGAAAGTTAAAAATGCGGCCCTTGGCGCGGGCAATATCGCGGGCCACATTCGGGTCCCACCATACATGATAAGCATCAATGCAAACGCCCAGCATGGGGTCATCAATTGCATCACAAATATCAAGCACCTCGCTCAGCAATGTCAAACAACTGCGATCAGCAGCATAAACCGGGTGCAGCGGCTCCAACGAAATTTTTACACCAACTTTATGCGCATGGCTTACCAACAATGCGGTTGCCTCGGCCACTTGCACGCGCGCAGAAGAAATATCTTTCGAACCTGCGGGAAGGCCGCCAACCACCATGACAAATGTTTCCGCGCCAAGTAGCGCCGCATCGTTCAGGGCAAAAATATTTGCGTTCACGTTTTCAAGAAATTCTGCGGGGGTTAAAGCGGGAATATAGGTGCTGCGGCAATAGCCATTCATTTTCAAACCCGCATCGCGAATGCGTTTTGCAATGGCTTTCACATCATGGCCTTCAACTTCGCGCCGCCAAGGGGCAATGCCGCCAAAGCCAGCGCGGGCAATCCCATCAATCACAATTTCAATGGGCGCTTGAAAACCCAATGTGGCCGTGTTGATGGAACAGAGTTCTGGGTGGCCAACTAAGCTGCGCATTTTAGCAGCCATAGACGGCAAGAAACTGCTTCATGCGCTTTATTGCAAGATCAGGCTTGGCGAGCAAACCTGCTGCTTCGGCCAATTTAAAAATCTCAACAAAATAGGGCAAGGGCCGCGCAGATTGCGCGCCACTGACCATGATAAAATGATCTTGATGGCCATTGAGCCACGCCAAAAACACAATGCCCGTTTTATAATAGTGTGTGGGGGCAGAAAATATTAGGCGAGACAACGGAACCGTTGGTGCCAGCAACGCATGAAACTTCTTTTCATCACCCAAAGCCAGTGCTGAAAGGGCTTGTGAGGC
>JAYUHQ010000295.1:0-9565 GCA_043766895.1 Aestuariivirga sp. | reverse complement strand
CCAAATAGGGTGCCAAGGCTTGGCGCTCATGCTTGTAAAGGCCGGGGGCCAGAAATTTATAAATTTGCGTGGCAATCAACGGAAAGGCCACAAACAAGCCACCAAACATGGCAATTTTCAATTTTACCAAAAACACGCCAAGCAATTTGATTGAAATCAAACTGACGTCTTTGCCAGTGCCCCACTTGAAGGGCAAAATGAGATAGTGAAGAATGTTGCCCGAAAAATAAAAGCTTACAATAAAGGCCACAACAAAACCCACGACTGAATAAATCAGTCGCTGGCGCAACTCCATCAAGTGGTCAAGCAATGGCGCTTCTGAAGCGTCGATATCGTCTTGGCTCATGGAGCGGGCTCTACAAGGCCACGGCCCGCCACACGCGTTTCACCTTGGTGTGCATCAGCGCCAAAGAAGCGATTGAAATCATTTTCACCAGCTGTCGTTGCCAGTTTTGAAGGTGCGGTTGATTTCATCAAATCTGGTGGCACTTTCATATCTGCATCAATGCCAGATTTCAGCGACTGTAGATCTTTTTTAATATCGGCCATGCCTGCATCACGCATGGCGCTATCCACGTGGCCCTGAAACTCGCGGCCCATGCCGCGCACCTTGTTCATAAACTGGCCAACACGGCGCAGCACAACGGGCAAGTCTTTAGGGCCGATAACGATGACCGCAAGGATCACAATCACCAGCATGTGGGAATAGCTTAAACCGAAATCGAACATTGGGTGAATTAAACCACGGGCTGAATTAAACCAAGTGCACTTAAGCCTTGGTTTTTTCTTTCACTGCGTTCACGGCAACATCTGGTGCGGTTTCCAAAGTCTTTGCGTCTTCAGGATCATCAGCCAAGCCCTTTTTGAAGCTTTTAATGCCCTTGGCCACATCGCCCATCATATCAGAAACTTTAAACTTGCCGCCAAACACCACAAGCAAGAGTGCTGCGAGAATAGCTAAATGCCAAATTGAAAACGAACCCATCACTCAAACTCCTCAGATATGACTTCTATAAATGTACTATAGGCATGGCTTAAGCCTTTTTAAAGGCCAAAACACCACGCCCGCCTTTTGTTGGTATAATCTTGAAATTGGCCATTTCGCCTTTGGCTGGTGCGTCTGATGCCAGCACATTGGCGATTATGTCTTGCTCACAATGGGGGATCATCAGCTTCAATTGGGCAAAATGCCCGCGAAAGCCGACATCTTTGACAAAAGCTTCAAAGCTTTCATTTGGGTTGCCCCTGCCCGGTTTGGTGATGGAGATAAGGTGTGGCCGCAAAATAACCTCTGCTTCAACACCGTCTTGCAAGCCCATGGCGGCAATTGGCCCCAGTGGAGTTTCAATCTTTGAAGCGTGTACAATTCCGGTAAAATGATTGGCATCTGAGAAAAACGTGGCGGCTTTGGGATCTATGGGGTTGTTATAAAGCTCTTCGGGCGTTCCTGATTGAACAATCCTGCCATCGCGCATCAACAATATGCGATCTGAAACTTCCATGGCTTCTTCAGGATCATGGGTTACCAAGATTGCTGTGGCGCGCATTTCGCGCAGAAGCGCAAAGGTTTCGCTGCGCACGGTGTCGCGCAGGCGTTGGTCGAGGCCGGAAAACGGTTCGTCCATCAGCAAAACTTGCGGGCGCGGCGCAATGGTGCGCGCCAAAGCCACACGCTGTTGTTCGCCGCCAGACAGTTGATGAGGATATTGTTTGGCATGAATTTCCATGCCCACGCGGGTGAGAGCAGCAATGGCCGCATGTTCAGCATCGTCTTTCAACCACGTGCTGAGACCATATTTGACGTTTTGTAAAATTGTCAGATGCGGGAACAGGCCAAAATCTTGAAACATCAAACCGATATTGCGCTTTTCCGGCGCAATGAATGTGGTGTTGCTGGCCACAAGCCGATCATCCAAGGCTATGCGGCCAGAGGTTGGCGAAGAGACACCCGCTGCCAAGCGCAACATGCTGGTTTTGCCGCATCCGGAAGGGCCCAACACCGATACAATCTCGCCGGGTTTTAATTCAAAGCTGATGTGATGAAGAATTGTGCGTTTGCCAATGGTGAATGAAACATCATCAAACACCAATTTGCCAGCAATGGTGGCGCCTGCCGTTCCACGGGTTCCCCAGCGCATGTTTTCATTTTGTGGTTGAAAGCTCATCGCTGCCATTTACACAGCTCAGCGCCACGATGCAAAAGTGTTTTACGCAGCGAGGTTGACGCGGTTGCGGCCTTCACGCTTGGCAGCATAAAGCGCTGTGTCGGCCCGATCGATCAATTGGGTTGGCGTATCTTCAACACCGCCCAAGGCTGCAACGCCAATGGAAATGGTAACGGGAATGGTGGTGCCCGGCTTCACGGCAAAACTTTTGCCAGCAACGGCTTTGCGCAATCGTTCGGCAATCACCGTGGCTGCCATCACATCAGTGCCAGGCAGAACCAACACAAATTCTTCGCCACCTGTGCGACAACATAAATCAATACTGCGGGTGATGTTGCGAATACGATCGGCCAATTCCTGCAACACGCGATCGCCCGAAAAATGGCCGTGAGAATCGTTGATGGCTTTGAAGAAATCAACGTCAATGGCCAAAACACTCAACGCTTTGCCGCGGTTTATGTGGTGTTCCAACAGGTGGCTGAGATGGGTTTCCAAATAGCGGCGGTTATAAAGGCCGGTGAGTGAATCGGTGACAGCAAGTTCGATGGAGGCTTTCACACTCATCCGCAGCTGTTCGGTATAGCGCCAACGGCGCACTTGGGTATTGGCGCGGGCCAGCAATTCTTGCCGATCGATTGGCCGCATTAAATAGTCGTTCACACCCATATCCAGGGCGCGCAGCAGCAATTGCTGGTCTGTGGGATCAACAATCACCAAAATGGGGGTTTGGCGCGTGGCTTCCAGCGATCGAAATTGTGATACAAGCCGCAACCCATCATAAGAATCGCTGCCCAAATTCACGATCAACAGTTCAAAAGGAATGGTGACAGAGGTTGCAATTTCAATGGCTTTGATCGGGTCAGACGCAACTTGGGCCCGATGATGGCCATGCAACGCCGCCGTTATGCGCTCAATGGATGAATCGCGGTGATCAACCAAAAGCACGTTGCCCTCGCCTTGCGCAATGCCAACGTCGGCTTTAAGCAGAAGTCCAACAGTTCCGTTGGACTCGGCGCGAATGCGCAACTCATCCGTCAGCATTTTCAAACGCACAAGTGATTTGACGCGGCAGAACAGCGAAATATCGTTGACGGGCTTGGTGAGAAAATCATCAGCGCCAGCTTGTAAGCCACGCAAACGATCTTCGGGTTGATCAAGTGCTGTAACCATCACAACCGGAATATGTTGCGTTGCTGGGTTAGACTTGATGCGTTTACACACCTCGACGCCATCTATGCCCGGCATCATCACATCAAGCAGAACAATATCAGGTTTAGTGCGTTGAATAGCATCCAAAGCGTCCAAGCCATTCATGGCTGTGACAACTTCAAAATATTCAGCCGTCAGCTTGGCTTCAAGAAGCCTGACATTTGCCAGAATATCATCAACAACAAGAACCCGCGCGGTCATAATTACTTCTTCAGAAATCCATCAATGGTTTTAAGAAAGCTCACCACAGAAATTGGTTTTGATATATAGGCTTCGCAACCACCTTCTCTGATTTTTTGTTCATCGCCTTTCATGGCAAAGGCCGTTACTGCGATAACAGGTATGCCTTTCAATTCATCATCTTCTTTAAGCCATTTGGTAACTTCAATGCCAGAAACTTCAGGCAGTTGAATATCCATCAAAATAAGATCTGGCATATGTTTGCGCGCCAACTCAAGCGCTGAAAGGCCATCGCGGGTTTGCAGCACACGGTAATCATGGGCTTCCAACAGGTCGTTGAAAAGCTTCATGTTCAATTCATTGTCTTCAACGACCAGAATCGTTTTTTGCATTGATGGCGCTTCTCCGACGGGCAATTGCCCTGCTTCAGTTAAAAAACCCGATTGATCCATTTCAAATTCCCGCCCATTAGCACGACTCGAAGCCGTTAAGCGAATATGGTCATTGACAGTAACTAACGTGTTAAGCCTTAATAAATCTGATCTAAAAACACCCTAATGGTTAATATCATGCGCCTTGACCCCTCTTTTGCAAATACCCCGACGAATGACGACCTGCCATTGCTGTTTTTAGCATTTTTGATGGCCGATGATGATCGGCGTGATCAATTCATGGCAACAAGTGGTTTGGCCGTGGAAGAGTTGCGCCAAAGGCTGGAAGAGCCGCATTTTAAAAGCTTTTTGCTTGATTATGCTTTGTCTGACGAGAAATTGATTTTGGATTTTGCTTCCGAACGCGGTGTTGACCCGCAGATATTCATGAATGCGCGGCGAAAATTGCCCGGCGCAGAATTTGATATGTAAAGGCAATGCCATGGGCGCAGGCCAACACCAACTTGGTTTTTGTCGAGATTGCCTCACAAGCGCGGCCCACGGTGCAACGCGTTGCGCCGTTTGCAAAAGCCCGCGCATTCTGCATCACCCTGAACTGAACACCTTGGCAATTGCGCATATAGATTGTGATGCATTTTATGCTTCGGTTGAAAAGCGTGATGACCCCAGCTTGCAAGACAAGCCGGTTATTGTTGGTGGTGCAAAACGGGGGGTTGTATCCACTGCCTGTTATATTGCGCGGATCAACGGAGTTCGATCTGCCATGCCAATGTTTCAGGCACTAAAGCTGTGTCCTGATGCCGTTGTGGTGCGCCCCAACATGGCAAAATATGTTGCTGTTGCCAAAGATGTGCGAAAGCTAATGGATGAACTTACTCCCTTGGTGCAGCCGGTTTCCATTGATGAAGCATTTCTTGATTTAACGGGAACCGAGCGTTTGCACGGCGCAAGCCCGGCTTTGTCTTTGGCGAAACTGGCGCGCAAAATTCAAAATGAAATTGGCATTGGTGTTTCGATTGGTCTTTCACACAATAAATTTTTGGCCAAAATGGCGTCTGATTTGCAAAAGCCAAATGGGTTTTCAGTTGTTGGAAAAGCTGAAACTTTGGAATTTTTGGCAGCAAAACCAGTGGGTGCCATTTGGGGTGTGGGCAAGGCCACGCAAGCGCTTTTGGCCAAACGTGGGGTTACAACAATTGCGCAAGTGCAGCAGATGGAAAAAAACGATCTGCTTAAAATGTTTGGCGATATGGGCACAAGGCTTTATTATTTAAGCCGAGGCCAAGATCAACGCACCGTTTCAATTGTAGAAGATACAAAGTCAGTCAGTGCAGAAAATACGTTTTTTGACGATATATCTCAGGTGGATTTGCTGGAAGCTGAATTGTGGGCACTGAGCCAAAGGGTATCTTATCGTGCAAAAAAATCTGGCCTTGTTGGCCACACAATAACACTGAAATTAAAGACCAAAGATTTTAAATCAAGAACCCGAAGTTCATCAATGACCGATGCAACGCATCTGGCGCATGTGATTTTCGAGGTTTCCAAAGGCCTGTTGCAGAAAGAAGTTGGCACCGAAAGTTTCAGATTGATCGGTGTTGGCATTTCTAATCTTGTAGAAACATCCAGCCAAGATTTCGCAACCTTAGACACCACGCACCAAGCCCAAACCAAAGCAGAACGAGCGATGGATGAGGTGCGAAAAAAGTTTGGCGCGCATGCCGTAGACCGTGGCATTTCGTTTGTGCGGAAATAATTTAGGCAAAAACGTGGAATACGTGCTCGGCATCCTGTTCCACATGAACCAATCTTGCCATGCGATCATGAAATTTTTGGGCAAAGGGCAAAATGCGCCTTGCCAGTTCAGTTCGATCTTTTGACCAATTTTCAGCTGAACTTTTCATGCAGGCTGAAAAAATTACTTTGTCTTGGTTGGGTGCCTCAATGGGAATTGAGATGCCGAATTTAGTAATACCATAGCGCGGCGCGATGGATGCCACGGCTTGGGCCACAACATCATTGTCATACCACTCATACCAATCAATAAATTTATCTTCCATCACATTGGCCATCACAGGGTCGTTGATGGGAGTGAAATTTTTCATATAATAGCTCATGTAAGCCGGATCGTAGGTGGCAACCCAGAACACTTGGTCTGGTATGGAATCGGTGTATTGCAAATACCAATAGGACAGATGACTCACTTTCAAATTATCGACTTGCCCCAATAAGAAACTGGTGGCGTCATCTATTGAAAGAAATGATGAACTTGATTCGATTTTGGCCATGACACACCTTATACATCGTATTTTTGTGTTAAGGCAGAGCGGGTGAATCAATCCTTAATAAAAAAACTAATTCGATATATTTCAATGTGTTGCAACTCGCTTCGCCAGTGTTCTCTAAAGAGTTGCAAGCGATTGTAAAAAGCAAAGTGAATAAGACCGTTATGAAACTTAAAATTGTAAGAACAATTGATAGCTTGCGCGCACAAACCCAGCTTTGGCATGCAGCGGGCCAAACCTGTGCCATTGTGCCCACGATGGGGGCGTTGCACGAAGGCCACATGCAGTTGGTGCGTCGCGCATTTCAACATGCTGATCATGTTGTGGTTTCAATATTTGTGAACCCCAAACAATTTGGTGTGACAGAAGATTTGTCGCGTTATCCGCGCGATGAAGACAATGATGTGGCGTTGTTGGCAAATGAAAATGTTGATTTGGTTTTTGCGCCAAACCCGGCAGAGATGTATCCGCCAGACTTTGCAACGTCGGTGCATGTTTCCGGCCCGGCAAAAGCCGGGCTTGAAGATAAATTTCGCCCGCATTTTTTTGATGGCGTGGCCACCATTGTTTCAAAATTGTTCATTCAATCAGCCGCCGATTGCGCATTGTTTGGGGAGAAAGATTATCAGCAATTGCAGGTTATCAAGCGCATGGCGCAAGATTTAGATTTGTCCATTAAAATCATTGGTGTTGAAACTGAGCGCGTGCAAAGTGGGTTGGCGCTGTCGTCGCGCAATCGCTATTTGACAAAAGCCGAGTTGGTGCAGGCAACCGCAATTCATAAAAACTTGCAGCAGGCCGCCGAGAAAATTCGCAATGGCAGCAAGGCCCAAAGTGCCACACGCGCGGCGGCACGTTCACTGACCACACTTGGATTTAAGGTTGATTATGTAACCGCGCGCAACGCCCATTCCCTTGCGGTTCCGCAGACGGAAGCTGAACCACTGCGCCTGCTTGCCGCAGCATGGCTTGGCAAAACCCGGTTGATTGATAATATAGCGGTTTAACCTATAACAATCCCAACGCAGCCAGTTCACGGCGCAACGGCTCTGACAGTTCATCATCGTGATTTTGCACCGTGTAGTCAGGTGGCACATCGGCTTGCGGCAAATAGCGCCAACCCTGAAAGGCGCGGCGCGGCGTTGGGCGCACCAAAATTAGCTTATTATCAAGTACAATACGGCAACGGCTGATGCCGTCAAAACCCATCACGGGTTCCAAATCAAGAATGGGTTGGCGCACCAAAATCATACCCCGAATAACCCAATAGAGCGAACCGCCGGGCACAATTTCTGTCTTTCGTTTGGGGAACATGCGGGTGACATGTTCATGCGTGGCGCGCACATCATTTACCCAAGCTTCCATTTCGGAAACTTCACTGACGCCAACACACAGTTTGATCAAATGCAAAGTCATGGCATAGTGTATCGCGAAGTTTGGTGAATTAGAAAAGCGCCAAGTGAGTTATTCTATAAAAACATCTGCCAAAAACCCCAATTGAAGCGAGAAAAATAATGACATCGGTTGCAAAAGTAATTGAAATTACGGCGTCTTCTGCAAACAGCATTGAAGATGCCGTGCAAAACGGCATCACCAAGGCTGATACAACTTTGGACAATATTGAAAGCGCGTGGGTGCAAGACATTAAGTGTGTTGTGAAAAACGGAAAAATTTCAGAATGGCGCGTGAATATGAAACTTACATTTTTGTT
Organism: Aestuariivirga sp.; assembly: GCA_043766895.1. Classification (GTDB taxonomy): domain Bacteria; phylum Pseudomonadota; class Alphaproteobacteria; order Rhizobiales; family Aestuariivirgaceae; genus Aestuariivirga. Next base: position 1,623 of record JAYUHQ010000295.1, on the reverse strand, counting down.
GAAATAGCGGTCACAGTTTTTGTGGTGCAGAAACAGCCCGCGCTTGGAAATAGTATGGGTCTATTTCTTTGAACTGAATGGTTTCAGTCACACGCGTGCCAATTGAGTGACGGATCATCAGATCAGCTAATCTCTCACCATTAATCAGCACCACCTTTTTTGAAATTGCTTGGGTGACGAGATGGGCTGATTTGGTAAAATTGCCTGTGGTCACAAAAACACCCTTTGACGCGTGGCGGGCTTCCAAGCTTCCGATGAAGTCTCGGACTGAAGAAATTGCAACTGTGCTGTTGGGTTTCAGCCTTTTGGCCTGCAAATAGATTGCATCTAAACCTAATTCATCAAGTTCGATAATTCCATCGATTCCGCCATCGCCGCTGCGCCCGATTTTGCGGGCCAGATCGCGCTTACGGCCCGCATAACCCAGTGACAGCACAACATCGATGATCAAAGATTCAAAAAAGCCATGGCTTTGGGAATGGATATAGGCAAGCAGTTGCTGGCGCAACGCTGTGGTGATGGTGCGGTGGGCCTGGGCAACCAACGAAAGCTCGCGGGCAACACTGTGATCGGCATGTTCAGCGTGAACAAAGGCCGGCTCTTCAGCGAGGCCATCGCTAAATTTGCTATGCCAAGGCTCCATAATGTCGTGATAGATATTGTTCATCGCTGAGGCGATTAAAGCAAAGTTCGTAATACTTTAGCCTCAGTTTAGGAACAAATGTTCTGTTTCTCAGAAGTCTTTTGCAAGCATCACACCTTGCTGATGAAGCAACTTACACCCGCAGATTTCAACTTGCCGCATGAAGACTGGGCTTGGGCTTGTGTGGTGAAGCCTGCAAATCGAACACGATAGAACGTGCCTTTTGCGCCTAAATCAGCTTTGACCACGTCTGGCTTTTGGCTTTGCAAAGATTTATAGCGCTTTTGCATATTCTTCCATGTTGTCCAAGCACCATCTTCGCTTGTGGCTGAAGCGACCTGCACAACCCAACCCGAAACAACAGGCGCTAAGGGCGCGGCCGCAACGTCTACTGCGGGCTTTGCCTTTTTAGCAACATTGGCAACATTGACCTTTGCCGCTTGTGCCGGAATTTTTGGCACAGACGAAAGAATAACCTTTTCGTCTTTGGCTGGGGCAACAACGGGTTCAATGGGCGTTATGCTTGCTGTTTCAACATTGGCATCATCATTGCTTGGCACGCGATCATCAAACAGTTTTTTGTTTTCAGCAAATACAGGTTCTGTTGCTGGTTCTTGGGCTTGGGCCATCAATTCAGCTGGTGGCTCAATACCTTTGGGCAATGTTGGTTTTACAACTTCGGTTGAGCCTGTCAGATTTGCAGTTGTGCTGCTCGTCAAGATAGGATCACTCACTTGATCATCCATCTCGGCGGTTTGGCTCAACGTTTTCATTTTTTCCAGCGCAGGCTTAAACCCGGCGTCAACACCAAGTGCGGCTTTCAAAAATTTCTTGGCATCGGCTGGCCGCTTCAACAGTTCATAGGTTTGGGCTTCAGCAAAGAAAACACGGGCCTGCTCAGGATGATTATATTTTATTGCGCGTTCATAGTCTGACAAAGCAAACAACAATTGGCCGCTATCACGCAAAGCATTGGCGCG
>JAYUHQ010000294.1:0-9567 GCA_043766895.1 Aestuariivirga sp. | reverse complement strand
TCAACCACATCTTCAATGGTGTCGCGCGCTTCGGAGAGAGATGCGGCGATTGTATCAATGCCCACAGGCCCACCACCAAAATTCAGCGCGATGCATTTTAAATAGCGGTGATCCAGAGCGTCTAACCCCGCCTCATCAACATCCAATGCTTTCAATGCTTTATCAGCAGATTGTGCAGTGACGGTTGAACTGCCATCCACGCTGGCAAAATCGCGCACACGGCGCAATAACCTTCCTGCAATGCGTGGCGTTCCACGAGAACGCTTAGCAATTTCGTGGGCACCATCTTCGGTGATCGACAATTGCATAATGCGTGCGCCGCGTTGAACAATGTCGAGAAGTTCGCTTGCGTTATAGAAATCCAACCGCACCGGAATGCCAAAACGATCGCGCAGCGGCGTTGTCAAAAGGCCCGTTCTGGTGGTGGCGCCAATCAGCGTAAATCTGGCCAAATCAATGCGAACACTTCTGGCGGCGGGGCCTTCGCCGATAATCAGATCCAACTGAAAATCTTCCATCGCTGGATAAAGCACTTCTTCAACGATTGGATTCAACCTGTGAATTTCATCAATGAACAAAACATCACGATCTTCCAGGTTGGTAAGAAGCGCCGCAAGATCACCCGCCTTGGCGATGACGGGGCCAGAGGTGGCTTTGAAATTGACGCCAAGTTCCCGCGCCATGATTTGCGCCAAAGTAGTTTTGCCAAGGCCGGGCGGCCCGGCAAAAAGCACATGATCCAACGGTTCCTTGCGCTGTTTTGCGGCCTCAATAAACACTGAAAGATTTTCTTTGTTTTTGGTCTGGCCCACAAATTCGGACAAGCGCTGTGGCCGCAAATGCGTGTCGAGCGCGTCTTCGGGCTTGGAATCGGGGGTGAGAATGGGGCGGCTCATAGCTTTGTGTATTTTGCCCAAATGGGTTGCACTATCAGCCAACACACTAACGTGGGAATCATTATTGCTGCAATTAATTGCAACAGCGAAGTTACAATAAAAGCAGTTGGCCCCAATCCCTCATCGGCGGGTTCAAATGGACTTCCACCTGCACGCCAGAGCACAAGAATAAGCAAGATTAGGATCAGGCTGATTTCCATAGGTGAGCGCAGTCCACGATTCGGAAACGCTATATGGAATGCTGACGTGAACAGACCAACAAAAACACCGCCTGCAAATCGTTTTGCATATGTCGTGGGTGAATTTTCAGGCAATAAGGCATTGAGTATTACGTCGGGGAACCCGTTTAATGCATATCCATTTACTACAAGTTTTCCAGAAATAAGAGGAATCGCCCAATCCCAAACGTCTACTATAACTAGGCTCAGGGTAATCCAAAAAAATCCAAATGATGCGACCGTGTACAGTATGGAAGAGCGCTGTTTTGCGGCAAGACGTAAAAACTCATTAAGCTTCATGCCAAGGCCAATTCTTTTAATGCGGCGCGAATTAATTTCTCCGTGGGCAGATCAGCGCCACTTTTCTTCAATGCGGCACTCACCGCTTGGGCGGCTTGTGATTGGCCGTAGCCTAGGTTCACGAGTGCTGAGACCGCATCGCTCACTGCTGACGGTGCGGGGCTGGCCAGTTCTGCTGCTACTTGGCCCAAGCCTAAGTCAACACCTGTAAACGCTGGCACTTTGTCTTTCAGTTCCAACGCGATACGTTCCGCAAGTTTTTTGCCAACGCCATTGGCGCGGCCAATCATGGCTTTATCTTGCAAGGCAATGGCGCTGGCCAATTCAGAAGGTGTCATGATCGACAGAATAGCCAAGGCCACGCGTGCGCCAACGCCTTGAACAGATTGCAACAGCTTGAACCATTCTTTTTCATGCGATGACGCAAAACCAACAAGCCGGATATTATCTTGGCTGACCAACATTTCGGTATGGATTTGGGCAAATTCGCCCACGCCCGAAAGGCTTCCCAGCGTTTTGGCCGAGCATGAAACGAAATAACAAACTCCGCCCACATCGATCATCAGCCAATCTTGGCCCGTTGAATCAATACGCCCTTTGAGTTTTCCAATCATGATTCACAGCTATCGCGCAAAAGTGAACAAGTCAAGAACGTGCAAGTGTTTCAAGCAATGCACGATGGCCCCGATGTTGGGCATGGCAAATTGCAATTGCCAGAGCATCAACCGAGTCAGCGGTTTTCAAATCTGCACGTGGCAACAAGATTTTGACCATATGTTTCACTTGGTCTTTTTCTGCGTGGCCGTTGCCCACCACAGTTTTTTTGATCACATTGGGCGCATATTCGGCCACGGGGATTTTCAATAAAACCGGTGCTAACATCACAACGCCGCGGGCTTGGCCCAGCTTTAAGGTTGCTCTGGCATCTTTGTTCACGAAGGTTTCTTCAATAGCGGCTTCATCGGGCGAAAACTCGTTCAACACCGCCATAATCTGCTGATGGATTTGCAAAAGCCGCGTGGCCAAATCATCTTCTGTAACGGAATGAACCGCGCCATCTGCCACATAAGATAGACGCGTGCCTTCTGCTTCAATAATGCCCCAGCCTGTGTGGCGAAGGCCGGGGTCTATGCCAATGATTCGAACCATAGGCGCAAGCTTATCAGATTGACGCTATTTCAGCGCGGACAGTGCCGATTTTTCTAAACGACACGCCACAGCAAACGCCGGGTTGAAAACATTGCCAATATCATAACGAACATTCATGCCCAAAAAGTGGCTGGCCGCAATTTTACCAAGGCCAAAATCAGTCTCTAGCCATGTTAACATTTCGGCCGTGGCATATTGTAAAGCAAGCTCTAAGGGGCGGGCGTTGCCCACCGTAAAGATTGAATTTGCGTTTTCGCCGCGCGGCCAAGCAATGGCTTTGGCTTTGATCACGCGCACGCTAAACGTAACATCAGCGCTGGTTTCAATGCCGGTTCCGGCAATTTCACCATCACCTTGTGCGCCGTGAACATCACCCAAAAAGAACAAAGCCCCTGGCACCGCTACCGGAAAGTAAGCCGTGGCCCCTTCGCCAAAACGGCGATAATCCATATTGCCGCCGTGGGGCCCGCATGTTGCTGTGCTGATTGCCTCTCCACCATCAGGTGCCACGCCAAAACAACCGATCATGGGCACAATCGGAATGGACCAATTTTTCAATTCAGGCGGCGGCGTTTGCAAGGTTATGCTGTTCTGCTTTGGCGCAATATCCCAAAATATTTTTTTGCGTTCGGGCATCTGGCGCACTTCTGAGGCCGGCACGATATGCCATGCAAGGCCTTGGCGCGTCCATCCTGTGGGTCTGGTCATGGCGATCTTGATGATGTCTATGGCCAGCGTGTCACCCACTTCTGCGCCTTCAATATAAAATGGGCCAGTCATGGGGTTTGGATCGGTGGCGCGGAAAACATTGTTGGCGTCAAATCCATTGGCATCCAAGGTGGCGGCTGTAACAGTGTCTCCATCTTTAATCGCCAGCGCTGGCGCATGGGTGCCAAGGGTTTGATGAAACGTGTCAGGTGTGAAAATATGGTGTGCCACGGGTTACTCTTCTGGGTTCAATTTTTCTGCCACAGCATCGCTGAATTCAACGTTGGTGAAAACATTTTGCACATCATCATCTTCTTCCAGCGCATCCACAAGCTTCATCAGCGTCTCAGCTTTGTCGAAATCATCCAAAGGTGCCATCACCGTGGGTTTCCAAATTATCTTCACCGATTGGGCTTCACCAAATTTAGCCGCCAAGGCTGAAGACACTTCACCAATATTTTCGAAAGCACAAATTACTGCATGTTGTCCATCTGCTGTGGCATCATCAGCGCCTGCATCAATGGCGGCTTCCAACATCTGGTCGGCTGTGGCTTTTGCCAGTGGATAAACAATTTCGCCAACCCGGCTGAACATGAAAGATACAGAACCTGTTTCACCCATATTGCCAGCATATTTTGCAAAGAATGAACGCACAACGGGTGCGGTTCTGGCGCGATTGTCGGTCAGCGCTTCAATGATAATTGCCACGCCGCCGGGGCCATAACCTTCATAGCGAATGTTTTCATAGCTATCACTATCAGCACCAGAGGCTTTTTTGATTGCCCGTTCAATGTTGTCTTTAGGCAGATTTTCAGCACGGGCGTTTTGAATGGCCAAGCGCAACCTGGCGTTGGAATCAGGGTCTGGAACCCCAGTTTTGGCCGCCACGGTGATTTCACGCGCCAGTTTTGAGAAAATTTTAGAGCGCAGCTTATCTTGCTTACCCTTGCGGAACATGATGTTTTTATATTGTGAATGGCCAGCCATGGGAAACCCCGAACAAAACGTTAATTTCGAGGCCCTTATAGACAGTCAAAATAGCTTCACACAAGCGTCGCAGTTTAAGAGTGTTTTAAGGTTAAGGCTGCACTGTTGGGCTTGGTTAAGTATGTTGTGTTCAGTGTGTGGAGTTTGCGTTCATGGGTTTTCAAATGGCTTCGATGGAATCTTTCTCGTTTGACGGCGAGACAATTGGCGCTGCGGGGGCAGCGGCGTTAAGAAAGGTTAAAACTTTGGCCGACCAAGCACCACAGGGGCGTTTGTTTGCCTCGATTGCGACATTGACAGAAATGAGCGCATCAACAACCGCTGCGCTTGAAAATGGCGAACTTGAAAAAGCCACGCATATTGCCCGCAAAATGGCTGATAAAGGCGAAAGCAAATTGCCAAGCTTTTTTCGTCGCAAGGCTTAATGCGTCTTACAAGCCCCGCAATTTTATAATCGGATAAATTGCATAGACCGCGACGGCAAAAAAGCCGAACGCGGCTATGGCCATGGCGTTGGCAAAGGGTGGCGAGGATTTATCTTGTCGCCAAAGCTTCGAAAGCGCAAAGCCCAAGCCAAGGCCCGCAAGTGCGCCACCGGCATGGGCAAAATAATTCACGTTATTGCCTGATGCATAAAAAATTGGCACCAGCGACGGAATGAGAAATTGCAAAGCCCGGGTTCGCATGGCTGATGCTTCGGGTGCTGGCAGGCGGCCAGAAACACCAAACAAAGCGGCCAAAACGCCCATCACGCCACCCGAAGCGCCAACGCCCACCACATCTGCGGCGCCAAAATACAATGAAGCAAGTTCACCGCCCAAAGCGGTTATGGCAAAAACGCCCAAAAGCCATTTCCAGCCCAGCATGCGTTCAACTAAAGTTCCCGATAACAACAGCACGAATGAATTCATGATGATGTGCAGCAAGCCTGCATGCATCAGCGGCGCTGTAAACATGCGCCAATATTCGCCAGAAAATTTTACGCGCGTTCCAATATCGCCACCCAGATAGGCCAAGGTTCGAACGCTGGGTTCGAAATTGGAATTATGATCAACTGCAAAAATGAGCTCGCACGCATAAACCAAAGCAAAAACAGCAATAAGGCTTTGTGTGGCAATTGCCCGACGTGTGGCAAAAAATGTTGGCTCTATCGGGTTATCCATTTTCTCAAACTCAATTGCGATTCGTGATGTGCCACGGTGTATGGGCGCTACTTACAATTAAGTATGGCCCAAATGTCAAATTGTCAGAATTGTAATTGGGCTTATGCGCACGAGGCATTTAATTCATGGGCAAGCCTTGCGGCTGGGGGTGTTCACAAGAATGCAACCCTTTATTTTTTGGAGAAATTGACATGCTTCGCGTTATTGTTTTTGTTTCTTGTGCTGCGTTATTTGCTGGCACTTCGTTTGCCGCCACAGTTGCATGCAGCACATCGCCTGCTGCACAATTCAAGCCACAAGCTGAACTGATTGCCATGTTGAAAACCAAAGGCATCACCGTTTCAAAAATTAAAGTTGAAGGTGGTTGCTATGAAACTTATGCCAAAGATGCAAAAGGCAAAAAAGTAAATGCTGCCTATAATGCTGAGACATTTGAGATGCTCGACAATGCTGAAGGCGGCGAAGCGCCAGTTGTGAAGAAGAAATAAATTGCATTCTCCAGACGTGCAACATTCTTCACCGCGTTTGCGCGTCTGGGATTTATGTATTCGGTTTTTTCATTGGGGCTTGGTTGTCACCATGGTGGCGGCATGGGTTTCATCCAGCATCAGGGGTGAAGCGCATCAATGGATTGGCCTTGCTGCGGCTGGGCTTGTGGCGCTGCGCTTGGTTTATGGCTTGGTAGGTTCACGCTATGCGCGGTTCACACAATTTGTAAAAGGGCCAACGAAAGTGTTGGCTTATGTGGGCGCAATTTTGCGCGGCACAGAACATCGTTATATTGGCCATAATCCTGCCGGGGGTGCGATGGTTTTAATCTTGTTGTTGGCAATTTGTGCCACAGCCACCACCGGATATTTAATGACCACAGACGCCTATTACGGTGATGAGTTTATGCAGGGCCTGCATTCGCTTTGCGCCTATGGAACCGTGGGTCTTATCATTTTGCATATTGGCGGCGTTGTTCTGGCCAGTGTGCGCCATAAAGAAAATTTGGTCGTGGCCATGATCACAGGCGAAAAACGCGTAGCCACAAACAATGATGTAGATTAAGCTATACTCACCAAATCGTAATATCAGCTTGGGCTAAATTACCGCCCAATCTGATGGGCGCAACCTTCAGCGCCAGCCCGGTTCTATCATCTGTTTCAACGGCCACGCCGCACATTGTACCTTCACCATCTGCGGGGCGCATTCTTTCAACAGGCAACTTATGCAAGAAGCGTTGCAAGGGTTCGGCCTTGTCCATGCCGATAACGCTGTCATAACAGCCGCACATGCCAGCATCTGTCATATAGGCTGTGCCGCCGCTGAGAATGTGATGATCTGCCGTTGGGGTGTGGGTGTGGGTGCCCACAATCAGGCTGGCCCTGCCATCTACAAAATGGCCCATGGCCATTTTTTCTGATGACACTTCTGCGTGCATATCAATTAAAATTGCGTCACAGTCGCGGCCCAGTTTGCAAGCCTCAAGCTCTCGATCAATCGCGGGGAAGGGATCATCCAAAACGGGTTCAATCATCACGCGGCCCATGGCGTTCATCACCAACACACGTTGGCCTTTTGCGGTTTCAACCATGGCCGTGCCACGACCGGGGCAACCCTTTGGCCAATTAACCGGGCGGATCATACGATCATGGCGCTCTATAAAAACCAGTGCTTCACGCTGATCAAACGAATGATTGCCCAAAGTTACAACATCGGCGCCAATTTCGCGCAGTTTTAAATAGATCTCTTCAGTGATGCCAAAACCATGGGCGGCATTTTCGCCGTTGATCACCACCAGATCAGGCTTCACCCGTTCGCGCAATTCTGGCAGATATTTGAACACAGCGTCGCGGCCAGATTTGCCCACAATATCGCCCAAAAAAATCATCCGCATTTTATAAGTTCAACCTCTGTCATCACATAGTCGAGGGGTTGGTCGTGGGCATTGTGCAAAACATAATCAACCCGCTGGGCAGAATAGGCCGCACCAATGGCGATCACCGATTTTTTGGCGCGCAGCAACGCCAGAGTGCGATCATAAAAGCCGCCGCCATAGCCCAAGCGAAAGCCTTGGCTGTCAAAAGACAACAAGGGCACAATCAACACATCAGGTTCAACAACGGGGGCGTTCTCATCGGGGCGATCAATGTTCATCACATTTTTTATGGTGGGTTCGCCTGGCAACCACCGGCGAAATTCAAGGGGCAACCCTTCACCCAATACGATTGGCAAGCATGTTGTCCAACCTTCGCCCGCCAATCGGCCCAACAAGGCGCGGGTGTCGATCTCAGATCGAAACGGAAAAAACCCTGATACGATGTGACTTTGTGGCGTGGGCTGTGCTGGAAAGCGTTGGCTTGCCAGCAAGGCGGGTGCCGTTTCAGCCAAGGCAAGATGGGCCACTTTGCGAATGGCAGTGGCTTGTTTTCTCGCAGCGGCTTTTTGTTCAAACATTGTCATGGCAACTGCCTCTGCCACAATCTTGCTTAGTTTGCCAGTGCTGCCAATTCTTGATTATGGCGTTGCATCAACGGTTGGCCATGCGCGAAGCGGGCGATGGGGCCGCTGATCCACCAACACAAAACGGATACGACAATGGCGCCATAACCATCCACCGCATAATGCCAACCCAGATGAACTGAAGTGACCAAAATCAAAGCAGCATAGATCCCGAAAAACCGGCCCCAAAATTTTGAAACTTGGCGGAAGGCAAGGGCGAATAAAATGGCCGATCCGTTGTGCATGGAAGGAAACGCCGAAATGCCAAGTGCATCGGCTTTGCCGATATAGCCATCCCACAACAAATCTTGGGTTTGCAGCGACCAAATGGGCAACCGCGTATTGACATCATGAAGATAGCTCATCAGGCCAGCAAAAGGGTTGGGCGAGAGGCCAAGGTTGCCATAATAAACCGGCCCCGCTGATGAGAAATAAACCGCCAGCAAGCCGCCGCCAATCCACCAAATCAACATATAGGAAAAGAAAAAGCGGGTGCGTAAAACGCTTGCTTGCTTTTGAAAGCCAAACCACACCCATGATCCGAACAAGGCCACAAACCAGAAATCATAGGCAATGTTCGACAAAAATGTGATGATATCATAGCCCATGAAGGGCTGCAGCAGCACCCAAGGATCAACCCCGCCGTGCAACGTGCGATCAAGTTGCATGAAGGTTTGATCCCATTTGAATGGGTTGATGAATGGAATTTCAGGCTTCAATTCAATCATGGCTTTATTATAAAAAATCATGGCAACGATGACGGGCACGCCGTTAATCAAGGCCACAGGCTTGGTGAAAATATTTTTTATGTCTTGGGCCAGCGCTTTGGCCGGGCTTTCAGGTTTTATGAAAACCGCAAACTGAACCAAGCGCAAAACCAAAGCCACAACCAAGCCGCAGGGAATGGAAAACGTGGCCAAATCAATCAACACGCCAAACACGGGCGCCACATCATGATGAGACAATCTGGAAAATAAAATTGCATTGGTGATGAGATAAAGGGCCGGCACAGTGAACATGAGCCATTGGGCCATAAAACTTTGCGCGAACAATTTGGCGCGCAGCAAACTTCCCTTGCCAATGGTAATGGCTAAATCTGACATTTATTTTCCCTATCCAAGCGTCAGATTAAGGGAGCACAGTGTTAAAAAGCCTTAAAACCACCGTTAAACTTTGGTTAGATCAGCCCGTGCTGGCCTTGGTTTTGGTGATAAAAAACATGCACAGTGTACAGATGATTAACGCCGCCGCGATGAAAAAGCCCGCACTGGGCGAAATTCCGATTGGGTTTGGATTTAGAAAATACCGAAAGGCTTGGCTGAAAAACAGCGTGCCCAACATCATGGCAATGTTCATAATCGACGAAATGCCGCCTTGCATCTCGCCTTGGGCATTGTCGGGAACATCTTTCGACATTAACGCAGTTAACATGGGGTGAACAAACCCTTCAGGCGCGTGGATAAGCAAAATCACCAAAACAAACGTAAGGCTTGAGGCCATGCCAAAAAGCAAAAGGCCAATGGCACTGGCCATAAGGCCTAACAATGCCACGTTCCATTCACCAAAGCGTTTTACCACAGGGCCCGTCAGGCCACCTTGCACCAAAGCCATGATGATGCCGTATCCCGCCAGCGTGGTGCCAATTAACGTTGGGCCCCA
>JAYUHQ010000293.1:0-1258 GCA_043766895.1 Aestuariivirga sp. | reverse complement strand
CAAATTGCCAGCCTTGCCCGAATGGCAAGACGGTTCATGGTTGCAAAAAAACCTGTGGCCAGATTTTAGCACAGCTTTGCAAAGCCAACACGCACCCGAAAATCCTGCCACATTGGCGCTTGATCAACCAAACCGCCAACGTTTGGCCTATGATGAACTGTTGGCCAATCAGTTGGCCTTATCGCTTGTGCGGGCCCAAATGAAACGCGCCAGCGGTCGAAGATTGTTGGGCACAGGTCACTTGCAAAACCAGATCATCAATGCTCTTCCCTATCAATTAACGCGTTCTCAAATTTCGTCAGGCCAGGAAATCGCTGCCGACATGGCTTCCGGCCAACGCATGTTGCGCTTGTTGCAGGGTGATGTGGGTGCGGGCAAAACCATCGTGGCGCTTTTGGCTTTGGCCACTGCGGTTGAAAGCCAAACCCAAGGCGCATTGATGGTGCCCACCGAAATTTTGGCACGGCAGCATTATACAACGCTGTCAAAATTGGTGGCCTCAACACCCCTGCGTTTGGCGCTTCTCACAGGCCGCGAAAAGGGCAAGCCGCGTGAAGATATTCTGGCAAGGCTGGCCGCTGGCGGCATAGATATATTGATCGGCACCCACGCGCTGTTTCAAGATGGCGTTCAATTCCACAATCTGGGCTTGGTGGTGATCGATGAGCAACATCGCTTTGGTGTGCACCAACGCTTGGCTCTGCAGGCAAAGTCAAGTCAAGGCACAGACCTATTGGTGATGACGGCAACCCCAATTCCGCGCACGTTGGCGCTTACAGTTTATGGTGATATGGATGTGTCCAAGCTTTTAGAAAAACCCGCTGGCCGTTTGCCCATCGACACGCGCGTAATGCCGCTTTCACGCATTGATGAGATTATTTCAGGCCTGCACCGCAGCTTAGCCACGAGTGCCCGCGCCTATTGGGTTTGCCCCTTGGTGGAAGAAAGCGAATTTATTGACTCTGCCGCCGCCGAAAAACGCTTTGAAGCACTGCGCGAAATCTTTGGTTCCAAAGTGGGGTTGGTTCATGGCCGCATGAAAGGCGTTGAGAAAGACGCAGTGATGGCGAATTTCAAATCTGGGCTTTTGACTATTTTGGTTTCAACCACAGTGATTGAAGTTGGCGTTGATGTGCCTGAAGCTTCAATCATGATCATTGAAAATGCTGAACGCTTTGGCCTTGCCCAGCTTCACCAATTGCGTGGCCGTGTGGGGCGCGGCTCTGCCAAATCATCGTGCTTGCTGCTCTATCAAGAT
>JAYUHQ010000292.1:0-3622 GCA_043766895.1 Aestuariivirga sp. | reverse complement strand
TCAAAGGCCACCCGGGCAATGCGTTCAATTTCGAACGTGTCATAAATTTGTGTATCAATGCCGCGCTTTTGGCCATTGCCCAAATCGGTGATGGTTTTAGGCTCGCCGAAATAAACCCCACCTGTCAGTTCGCGGACAATCAGAATGTCCAAGCCTTTAACCACATTGCGCTTTAGTGAAGATGCATCGGCCAAGGCTGGATAACAAATGGCGGGGCGCAGGTTGGCAAACAGGCCAAGGTCTTTGCGCAGGCGCAAAAGCCCTGCTTCTGGCCTCACATCATAGGGCACTTTATCCCATTTTGGCCCGCCCACTGCGCCAAAGAGCACAGCATCCGCCGCTTGGGCCTTGGCCATATCCGCTTCTGAAATGGCTTGGCCATGGGCATCATAAGCACAACCGCCCACAAGGCCGCGATCGGTGTTGAACGTGGCAATGCCTTGCTTGGTGAACCAGCTTAGAATTTTTTCCACTTCGGCCATAACCTCAGGGCCGATACCATCACCGGGAAGCAGGAAAAGATTATATGTGGACATATGCGTGATCTCGCTGTGTTTAAGTTTTCAGGTGAACTAGCGGGTGATGGTGAGGGATGCAAGTGGTTGCACAAAGTCGTGCACGCGCTATTGTGCGCGAAAACAACTCGGAACTTCTCCTCTCATGCCCCCTAAAATTTCCAACCCACTGCGTGTCGGCGTTCTTGGTGCGGGGCCCATTGCGCAAGCGGCACATTTTGAAAGCTGCACCAAAGCATATAACGCCTCGCTCTATGCCATTTGTGATGTGGCTGATGATTTGCGCGAGCGCATGGTTATAACCCATGGCGCGCAGAGATCTTATAACGACTATGACACCATGTTGGCTGATGCTGATGTGGATGCGGTGATTATTGCAACGGCTGACTCATTTCATGTGCCGGCATCGCTGCGCGCGCTGGCGGCCGGAAAACATGTTCTGTGTGAAAAGCCCGTGGGCATTACAGTTGAAGAGGCCCTAGAACTTGAAGCCACGGTAAAAAAGTCTGGCAAGGTTTTTCAAGTCGGCCATATGAAGCGCTTTGATGCGGGCTTGCAGGCGGCCAAGCAATTCATTGACACTGAAATGGGCGATGTTGTGGCGATGAAAGCTTGGTATTGTGATTCAACACATCGCTATGCCATGACCGATGCTGTTCAGCCCTTGATGGTGACGAGTGTTAATGCCCGCAAACCAACCACCAATCCCAAGGCTGATTTGCGGCGCTATTACATGCTGGCCCATGGGTGCCATTTGATCGACACGGCGCGCTATTTTGCGGGCGATATCGTTTCCGTGCAGGCGAAATTATCTGAGCGCGGCGGCATGTATTGTTGGTTTGTGGACGTGGAATTTCAATCAGGCAGCCTTGGGCACTTGGATTTAACCGTTGCTGTGCGCGGTGATTGGCATGAAGGCTTTCAGATTTATGGCAAAAATGGCAGTGTGATTGGCAAGACTTATAACCCTTGGTATTATAAATCATCTGATGTTGATATTTTCCGCGAGGCTGATGGCGCCACCACGCGGGTGCTGGGTGCCGATGGACATTTTTATAGGCGCCAGCTTGAAGGCTTTGCATCAGTAATCTTAGAGGGTGCCAAGATGGAAGGTGCTGATGTTGCTGATGGCGTGGCCTCGGTTCGGGCCATGGTGGCCATCGCGCGCTCAGTTGAAAGCGGCAAGCGCGTGGCTTTGGCCGATGTTTCAGGCGGCCTTTGATGAAGCTTGGAATTTTTGCAAAAACCTTTGAAGGCCATGAACCAAAAATCGTTCTTGATGCCGCCAAGGCTTCAGGATTTTCATGTGTTCACTATAACATGTCTTGCTCAGGCTTGGGCGCAATGCCTGATGTGATCTCGCCCGACATTATCAAGGCGGTTCGTTCAGCTTCGTCGATAATCGACATTGTCGCTGTATCTGGCACATATAATATGATCCACCCCCATGTGTTGGCGCGCGGCTTTGGTTTGGCGCGGCTTCAGGTTTTGGCCAAGGCGTGTGCTGGCATGGGAACAAAAGTGATTACACTGTGCACAGGCACGCGCGATGCTGATGATCAATGGCGCCACCATGTTGATAATAATTCGAAAGAAGCATGGAATGAATTATGCGTTGAAATGGAGAAGGCCTTAAAAATTGCTGAGAAAAACAAAGTGATTTTGGCCATCGAACCAGAGCTTGCCAATGTGGTGAATTCAGCTGCCAAAGCGCGGTTGCTTTTGGACGATATGCAAAGCGATCGTTTGAAAATTGTGTTTGATGCTGCAAATCTTTTTGAAACATGTTCAATGGAAGAACAGCACCGCATTGTTGCATCCAGCATTGATCTGTTGGGCGATGATCTGGTGATGGCGCACGCCAAAGACCGCGATGCTGATGGCGGCTTTGTTGCGGCAGGCATGGGTGTTTTAGACTATTCGTTTTATGTGCAGTGTTTAAAGGCCATTGATTTTTCAGGCCCGCTTGTGACACATGGATTGACGGCCGCTGAAGCGCCCACAGTTGCAACGTTTTTGAAAGAGAAGATCAATGGATTGGATTACCCAACTTCCCAAAACCCGATTGATTGGAGAGTTTTCAGTTTGGTCAGCTGATCTGCTACGATTGGCCGATGACATGGCGCGCATCGCCCCTCATGCCGACATATTGCATATTGATGTGGCCGACGGGCATTTTGCACCAGCACTTTTATTCTTCCCTGATTTGGTGGCAGGCATTCGGAAAATTTCAAAACTGCCTATTCATATTCACTTGATGTGTGCTGATGACATTCTTGTTTCGCAAATTGAACAGTTTGCAGAGGCGGGTTGCGATCTGATTAGCATTCATGTTGAAAACTCTAGCGTGGCCCATGACGCGTTTGACATTATTGAAAAATTTAACATTGCTTGCGGCATGGTTTTGCGGGTGGAAACACCGGTGGAACAGGTGGTGCCCTTCATTGGGCGATTGCGTTTTTTAACGCTGTTGGGAACGGCCATCGGCGTGAAGGGCCAAGGGCTCAACGATCAAGCCACGGTCCGGCTTCAAGCTGCAAAAAAATTGATCTCTGCTTCGGGGGTAAAGCACCGCATTGTTCTGGCGGCCGATGGTGGCATTCGTGAAAACACCGTTCCGCTGTTGCGCCAAGCGGGCGCCGAAACTGTTGTGCTGGGCTCGCTGGCTTTTGGTGCGCCAGATTTGGCCGCGCGCATGGCTTGGTTGCATGCGCTGTGAAACCCCAGTTTGTTATTGCGGTTGATTTGGGCGGAACGCAGCTGCGCGTGGCACTTGTTAATAAGGCTGGCGAAATATTAGAGCGCGAAAGTGTTTTAACCAAAGCCCAAGAAGGCCCCGCAGTGGTGGTATCGCAAATTGGGCATTTGGTTCACAGCATAAAAGCCAAAGCTTCTGGCAAAGAAATTCTGGGCGTTGGTGTGTCTTCACCTGGCCCGCTTGATACTGTTAAGGGTTTGGCCTTGTCTTTGCCCACCATGAAAGGCTTTACAGAATTTCCATTGTTGCAGGCTTTGCGTGATGCAATCCACATGGATGTCATGCTTGAAAATGATGGTATTGCTGCCGCCATTGGCGAATGGCGTTTGGGCGCAGGTGTTGGCCTGAA
>JAYUHQ010000291.1:0-3626 GCA_043766895.1 Aestuariivirga sp. | reverse complement strand
ACTGCTGTGGCACTTGAAGAGCCACCACTTCCATCGGCGCAAAAAATTCCTCAATCATCTGAAACTTATTCACGCGGCACTGTTGGGCTTTTGCTCACAGAAGAAGATTTGAACGCTGAAACATGGAATGTTAGCAACACGCAAGTCAAAACGATTGCTGGCGCAAGTTTCACCGCAGGCCGATCAGATCTTCCAGTTTCCAAACCCGTCCATGATTTTGCAAATGCTGCCGTGGCCGATGGTCTAAATCGTGCGGGACTTCATTTCAGCGCCCCAACTGAAAACCTTGAAAATTTGGAAACTGAAAGCGTTCGCAACTGGGTCAAAGTCAACGCCCTTAAAACTATTATAACAGGTTATGCGCCAGTGGGGCCGGTGGCTGAACGCTTGATCACCCTCAAACAAGAGTTAAGCTCAGATGGTCTTCAACTCATTCAACTGCGGCGCAGTTTTGACACTGCAGCTTGGCCGCACAGCACCAAAGGCTTTTTCGCATTGAAAGAAAAAATCCCCATGCTGGTGCGCCATCTTCATGTGCCTGCTGATGAACAATTGAGTTTTATCTAATGCCTGAAGGCCACACCATTCACCGCGCCGCGCGCGACCAAAGGCCAATGTTGGCGGGCAAGGTTTTAAGCGTTGCGTCGCCCCAAGGGCGCTTTCACGAAGGTGCTGCACATTTGGATGGTCAGATGTGTTTGGCTGTTGAAGCTTATGGCAAACATCTGATCTATCAATTCAAGAACCATATGGCTCTGCATATTCACTTAGGGTTGTTCGGCTGTTTTCGCACCGCCAAATTGCCCGCAGCCGAACCCAAAGGCGAAGTGCGCGTGCGCATGATGAGCGACACGCATGTGGTTGATATCAACGGCCCCAACACCTGCGAAGTGTTAGACAAAGCCCAGCTGATTGCTTTAACCAAGCGCATCGGGCCTGATGTGTTGCGCAAAGATGCCAATCCAGATCTTGCTTTTGCCCGCATTGCCAAAAGCAAAACATCCATTGGGCAATTGCTGATGGACCAATCTGTAATCGGTGGCATTGGCAATATCTATCGCACCGAGGTTTTGTGGCGTCAGGGTGTTCACCCGTTAACGCCGGGCAACCAAATCACCCGCGATGTGTTTGATCAGCTCTGGGCCGATTCTGTTCATCTCTTGGAAATTGGCGTGAAAAATAATTCAATCATTACGGTGGACGGTGTTAAAAAATCCCGCTCGAAATATGGCGAGCGGGTGAATATCTTCAACAAGCCCGCATGCCCCACCTGCGCTGGCGAAGTTCAAAAATTTGAAATCGCTAAGCGCAGGGCCTTTATGTGCGGCACCTGCCAACCGTCATTCAGTGTGCCAGCCTAACGTTTAAGCCATGCAAACGGGCGGGAACCATTGTCCAGAAAGCTCGTTAATCAGCTATCCGTAATGAGCAAAGGTAATTGGCATGTCTATTCTTGGGAAAACTGTTTTGGGCGTTGTTGTCGTGCTGGCCGTTGGTTTCGGTGGCTATATGGCGTTTGGCGGTGAAAGCGCCACGTTGAATGTATTAGAGGGCTATGGCCCAAATCCGAAACTTCGCCCGCCTAATCCTACTCTCTTACCAACTGTTAACATTGCACAGGTTTCAACATGGAAACCTGGCCAAACACCAATTGCTGCAGCGGGCTTGGCGGTGAAAGAATTTGCTGGCGGTCTTGATCATCCACGCACTTTGCTGGTTTTGCCAAACGGTGATGTTTTAGTGACTGAAACAAATGCGCCGCCCAAGCCGGATGATGGCAAAGGCATTCGCGGTGCTGTTATGAATGTATTGATGAGCAAAGCGGGCGCCGAAGCGCCAACCGCCAATCGCATATCAATATTGCGCGATGCCGATGGCGATGGCGTTGCTGAAATTAAACAGCCCTTTATTGAAAATCTCAATTCGCCTTTCGGCATGACGCTTTCGAACAATAAATTATATGTGGCCAATACAGATGCCATTGTAAGTTTTCCCTATAAAGATGGGGATTTGAAAATTACGGCGGCTCCTGAAAAAATTGTGGATTTACCAGCAGGCACCATCAACCATCATTGGACCAAAGATGTCTTGGCCAGCAAAGATGGCACCAAGCTTTATGCCACCGTTGGCTCTAACAGCAATGTGGGAGAAAACGGCTTGGCTGTGGAGCTCAATCGTGCCGCAATTCTGGAAGTGGATTTGGCCACGAAAAAATCCAGGCTCTATGCCTCTGGATTGCGCAATCCCAATGGCCTTTCATGGCAGCCTGAAAGTGGTGCGCTTTGGGTGGCTGTCAATGAACGTGATGAAATTGGCAGCGACCTTGTACCCGATTACATGACAGCAGTAAAAGATGGTGGATTTTATGGCTGGCCCTTCAGCTATTATGGCAACCACGTTGATATGCGGGTAAGCCCAAAAAATCCCCAGTTGGTCGCCACTGCAATTGTGCCCGATTATGCGCTGGGTCCACATACGGCTTCGCTCGGTCTTACCTTCAGCAAAAACGCAGATCTGGGCCCGGCATTTTCCAACGGCGCATTTGTCGGCCAGCACGGTTCGTGGAACCGCAAGCCCCGCAGCGGTTATAAAGTGGTCTATGTGCCGTTTACAGCGGGAAAACCATCAGGCCCGCCGGTCGATGTATTGACAGGTTTCATCAACGCAGAAGACAAGGCCCAAGGGCGCCCGGTAGGCGTGGCCATTGATAGCAAGGGCGCGCTGCTGGTGGCCGACGATGTGGGAAACAAGGTCTGGCGCATAACGCGCCAGCCTTGATTGTGGTGCCGGGGTTAAGCCGCGTTGGCGCGCTTTGGCAGAACCCAGTTTGGCCGTGGAAAATGGCAAGTATAGCCATTAGGATATTTTTCTAAGTAATCCTGATGCTCAGACTCAGCCAACCAGAAATCGCCCACAGGCTCAACCTCGGTCACAACTTTGCCGGGCCAAATGCCAGAGGCGTTGACATCGGCAATGGTGTTGATGGCCTCTAAGCGTTGGGCCTCATCGGGATAATAAATTGCCGAACGATAGGCCATGCCTTGGTCGTTGCCTTGGCGATTTTTTGTGGTCGGGTCATGAATTTGGAAAAAGAATTCCAACAATTTGCGATAGCTCATAATTGCCGGATCAAAAACCACTTCAATGCCTTCGGCATGTGTGCCGTGGTTGCGATAGGTAGCATTTTTCATATCGCCGCCCGTATAACCCACGCGGGTTGAAACCACACCCGGCATTTTGCGGATCAAATCCTGCATGCCCCAGAAGCAGCCACCGGCCAAAATTGCTTTTTGTGTTGTCATGCTAATGTCTCCACTTGGTTTAAATATGCGCCATAGCCTTCGGCTTCCATGTCTTCGCGGGCCACAAAGCGCAAGCTTGCGGAATTGATGCAATAGCGAAGGCCGCCCTTGTCGCGTGGGCCATCATTAAACACATGGCCCAAATGGCTATCGCCATGCGATGACCGCACTTCGACGCGCACCATGCCATGCGTGGTGTCGCGAAGTTCGTTCACGTGGGCTGGCTCAATCGGTTTGGTGAAGCTTGGCCAGCCACAGCCTGATTCATATTTATCAGATGAGGCAAACAATGGTTCACCCGAAACAATGTCAACATAGATGCCT
>JAYUHQ010000290.1:0-3630 GCA_043766895.1 Aestuariivirga sp. | reverse complement strand
AAGGAACGCCGAGTGGATTGAGCACAACGTCAACCGGTGTGCCGTCTTCCAGATATGGCATATCTTCTTGCGGAACGATGCGCGAAACCACGCCCTTGTTACCATGGCGACCAGCCATCTTATCGCCGGGTTGAATCTTGCGCTTCACAGCAACGAAGACTTTAACCATTTTCATAACGCCGGGAGGCAACTCATCACCACGTTGCAGCTTTTCAACTTTATCCATGAAGCGGTTTTCAAGGCCCTTCTTAGACTCGTCATATTGCAGCTTCATGGCTTCAAGTTCGCCCATTGGCTTTTCAGCGCCCAGAGCAATGTTCCACCATTGCGAACGTGGAATATCTTCCAAGTTCTTTTCAGTGATCTTGCCATCAAGCTTGTGGCCACGTGGGCCGCCTGTTGCAACTTTGTCGAACAAGAAATCATGCAAACGACCGTAAGAGTTACGATCCAAAATCGCCAACTCGTCGTCACGATCTTTTGCCAAGCGTTCAATTTCTTCGCGTTCGATTGACAAGGCACGTTCGTCCTTATCAACACCATGGCGGTTGAACACGCGCACTTCCACCACAGTTCCGGAAACACCGGGCGGCAGACGCAAAGATGTATCCCGAACGTCAGATGCTTTTTCACCGAAGATGGCACGCAGAAGTTTTTCTTCTGGTGTCATGGGTGACTCGCCCTTTGGCGTAATCTTGCCGCAGAGAATGTCGCCCGGTTTTACTTCTGCGCCGATGTAAACAATGCCAGCTTCATCGAGATTCTTGAGCGATTCTTCACCTACGTTTGGAATATCGCGGGTGATTTCTTCTGGCCCAAGCTTTGTATCACGTGCCATCACATCAAATTCTTCAATGTGAATTGAAGTGAACACGTCGTCTTTGACAATACGTTCAGACAACAAGATCGAATCTTCGAAGTTGTAACCATTCCACGGCATAAACGCCACGAGACAGTTTTGGCCAAGTGCCAAATCGCCAAGTTCGGTTGAAGGGCCGTCAGCAATAATTTCGCCAGCCTTCACAATGTCGCCTGTGCGAACCAGCGGACGCTGATTGATGCAGGTGGATTGGTTCGAACGCTGGAACTTTGCCAGTGTGTAAATATCAACGCCGGGCTTTGAAGGATCAGTTTCGTCCGTGGCGCGAATAACAATGCGCTTGGCGTCTACCTGATCAACAATGCCTGAACGGCGTGCTGTGAAAGCAGCGCCAGAGTCACGTGCAACAATGGCTTCCATGCCAGTGCCTACGAAAGGTGCTGCTGAACGCACCAGCGGAACCGCTTGGCGTTGCATGTTAGAACCCATCAAAGCGCGGTTGGCGTCGTCGTTTTCCAAGAATGGAATTAGTGCCGCTGCAACAGACACAATTTGCTTTGGCGAAACGTCGGCAAAATCAACCTTGTCTGGCGTAACAGGCAACACGTCACCGTTGTGGCGAACGATTACTTGTTCTTCGGCAAACCGATTGTCTTTGGTCAATGGCACGTTGGCTTGCGCGATTGAATATTTCGCTTCTTCGATGGCCGAGAGATATTTCACCTCGTCAGTCACTTTGCCGTTCACAACCTTGCGATAAGGCGTTTCGATAAAGCCATATTTGTTCACCCGCGCATATGTTGCGAGTGAGTTGATCAAACCAATATTCGGGCCTTCTGGCGTTTCAATCGGGCAGATGCGGCCATAATGCGTGGGATGAACGTCGCGCACTTCAAAGCCCGCGCGTTCACGTGTCAAACCGCCTGGGCCCAAGGCTGAAAGGCGGCGCTTGTGGGTGATTTCTGAAAGCGGATTGGTTTGATCCATAAATTGCGACAGCTGCGAAGAGCCGAAGAATTCACGAACCGCCGCAGCCGCTGGCTTGGCGTTGATCAAATCATGCGGCATCACAGTATCAATATCAACCGATGACAAACGTTCCTTGATGGCACGTTCCATACGCACCAAGCCCAAGCGATATTGATTTTCCATCAACTCGCCAACTGAGCGCACACGACGGTTGCCCAAGTTATCGATGTCGTCCACTTCGCCTTTTGAATCGCGCAAGTCATGCAGCGTTTTTACAACAAGCAACACGTCTTCCTTGCGCAAAACACGTTCAGTGTCTGGCACATTAAGTTCAAGACGCATGTTCATTTTCACGCGGCCAACTGCCGAGAGGTCATAGCGCTCAATGTCAAAGAACAGGCCCTTGAACAAAGCTTCAGCACCTTCGCGGGTTGGCGGTTCACCAGGGCGCATCACGCGGTAAATTTCAACCAGCGCCTGTTCATAGCTTTCAACCTTGTCGGCTTTCAGCGTGTTGCGGATATAGCCGCCGGTGTTCATGTGGTCGATGTCGAGCAGGTTCAGCGTTTTAAAGCCAAGTTCTAACAATGACGCCAACAGCTTTTCGGTGATTTCTTCGCCGGCTTCGGCATAGATTTCACCTGTTGCTTCATTCACCAATTCATCAGCAATATATTGGCCGAACAAATCTTCATCACGCACCAACAATTCCTTGGTGCCGTCTTCAGCGATTTTGCGCGCCATGCGGGGCGAAATTTTCTTGCCCGCTTCAACCACAACTTGGCCGGTTTTAGCATCGATCAAATCCACCGAAGGCTTAATGCCTTTCAAACGGTCTGCCGAATATGGCATTTTCCAGCCGTCCTTCACGTGCACGTAAGGAACGGTTTTGTAGAAGTAATGCAAAATTTCTTCAGCTTGCATGCCAAGGGCATAAAGCAAAGTGGTCACTGGCAATTTGCGACGGCGATCGATACGTGCGAAAATCAAATCCTTGGCATCAAATTCAAAATCAAGCCATGACCCGCGATAAGGAATAACGCGAGCAGCGAAAAGAATTTTGCCAGATGAATGGCTTTTGCCCTTGTCATGATCGAAGAACACACCGGGTGAACGGTGCATTTGTGAAACGATAACGCGTTCTGTGCCGTTGACCACAAAGGTGCCGTTTTTGGTCATGAGCGGAATGTCGCCCATGTAAACGTCTTGTTCCTTGATGTCTTTAACAGACTTGGCTTGTGTATCTGGATCAATTTCAAACACGATCAGACGCAGCGTCACCTTTAAAGGTGCAGCAAATGTCATGCCGCGTTGTTGGCATTCATCAACATCAAATTTTGGTTGTTCAAATTCATAGCGCACAAATTCCAACACGGCTTGGCCGGAAAAATCTGCGATAGGGAATACCGATTTGAACACCGATTGCAGGCCTTCATTCAAACGACCGCCCGTTGGTTCCTTCATTTGAAGGAATTGGTCGTAAGATTCGCGTTGCACCTCGATCAGGTTTGGCATGACGGCAACTTCGATGCCTTTGCCAAATACTTTACGGATGCGCTTGCGGCTTGCAGTGGTGTGTGTGTCAGCCATGTGGTTTCCTGTCACTTTCATTTCAAAGGGGATAAGATCCCCAGACGCTTAAAACAGTTCTTCTGAAGCTCCTTTTCAGGTGCTTTAGAGGAACTGTTCACAACTCAACGCTTTAACATTTGTCACGGAGGAAGAGCACTTCTGCCCTGCCCCCGTGGCAAAATTGTGGTTACTTCAATTCGACCTTGGCGCCAGCTGCTTCCAGCTTCTTCTTCATGTCGTCAGCGTCTTTCTTGTTCACGCCTTCTTTA
>JAYUHQ010000289.1:0-1267 GCA_043766895.1 Aestuariivirga sp. | reverse complement strand
ACGAACATATGATTGTGGCCGTGGCACAAGGCCCGCATCCAAAGCGTGAGCAACCCGCACCGCTGCGCTTGCCGCTTTACAATGGCAGCCATTCATTCACCGTGCGCGAGATTGGCCCGGTGAAATACAAATTTGCACGCAGCATTGCCTCGCAACTTAGCATTTTGAACGGTGAACAAAAAATCGCTGGCGACCTAATTTCTTCGCACGGTATCCCACTTCCCATTCTCTATCCTGAATCTGCAATTCTTCTCGAAATTAAATCTGAAAGGACGCTTTAATCATGGCCAATGTGACTTTGCACAATGCGCGTAAATCCTTCGGTTCTGTCGATATTATCAAGGGTGTGAACCTTGAAGTGGCTGATGGTGAGTTTTGCGTCTTCGTAGGTCCTTCAGGCTGCGGCAAATCCACCTTACTGCGCATGATCGCAGGGCTTGAGGAATTTACGTCGGGTGATTTGAAAATCGGCGGCATGCCGATGGTAAACGTGCAATCAGCTGATCGCGGCGTGGCTATGGTGTTTCAGTCCTATGCACTTTACCCGCATATGACCGTGGCTCAAAACATTACGTTTGGTTTGAGAATGGCAAAGACGCCAGCAGACGAAATTGCAAAGCAACTGAAACATGCCTCTGATATGTTGCAGCTTGGGCCATTGCTGGAGCGCAAACCTTCGCAACTCTCAGGTGGCCAACGCCAACGCGTCGCCATTGGCCGCGCTATTGTGCGCCAGCCCGAAGTATTTTTGTTCGACGAACCACTGTCAAATTTGGATGCGAACTTACGCGTGCAAATGCGTATTGAAATTACCAAGCTGCATCAAGATCTGAAATCAACGATGATCTATGTGACCCATGATCAGGTTGAAGCCATGACCATGGCTGATAAGATTGTTGTATTGAATGCAGGCCTTATTGAACAAGTTGGTTCGCCTTTGGAACTTTATCATCGCCCCAATAATATGTTTGTGGCAGGCTTTATCGGTTCGCCAAAAATGAATTTCATAAAGGCTGCGGCTTCGCCTGCAAAGGGTGGCAAAATCAATGTGGCCTTGCCCGGCGGAACCAAGATTGTGTTGGATGATCAGGCAAAGAAAGTGATGGATGGCCAAGCTGTAACACTTGGTATCAGGCCCGAACATCTGACCATTGGTGAAAAGAATGACGGCGAATTGAAAGGCACATTGCGCATTGCCGAATATCTGGGTTCCGAAACCATGTTTTATGCCAGCTTGGCCGATGGTTCGGACCTGTCGGTGAAGGCC
>JAYUHQ010000288.1:0-1277 GCA_043766895.1 Aestuariivirga sp. | reverse complement strand
TCTGCTACCCCTTCGAGGGCCGCCTTGCGCAACAGACATTGGGCATGCTGCTCACGCGCCGTCTTGAACGCTGGGGTGCAAAGCCCATGGGCTTTGTGTCATCGGAATATGCATTGGTTATCTGGTGTCTTGGTGATGTGTCAGCAATGATCAAACAGGGCCGCCTCTCACTCGCCAAACTATTCGACGAAGACATGTTGGGTGATGATCTTGAAGCCTGGCTTGCCGAATCCAATTTGATGAAACGCAGCTTCCGCTATTGCGCTATTATTGCAGGGCTGATTGAACGAAACTTCCCCGGCAAAGAAAAAACCGCAAGGCAAGTGACCGTCAACACTGATTTGATTTACGACGCGCTTCGCACCCATCAGCCTGATCACCTGCTATTACGTGCCGCATGGGATGATGCCGCTGATGGCTTGATTGATATTCACAGATTGGCCGCCATGTTGAAGCGTATCAAAAACCAAATCCTCCACAAAGCCTTGGAACGCGTCTCACCACTGGCTGTTCCGGTACTGCTTGAGATTGGCCGCGAATCAATTTACGGCGAAGCCGATGATGCCCTTCTCGCCGAAGCCGCTGATAAACTCGAAGCCGAGGCCACAAGCCTTGTCTAGGCAGCATAAAATTATGCTTGGCGGCTTGGAACTTTTGCCACATCTTTCAGGCGCACTTTATGTGCCCGCATATGAAACCTTGATCATTTCCGATTTACATTTGGAGCAAGGCACCAGTCTCGCGCGGCGCGGTATCCATGTGCCACCCTTTGATACAGCAGTCACACTTGACGTGCTTGACTCAACACTCAGCACCACACACGCAAAGCGCCTGATTTTTCTTGGCGATAGTTTTCATGATACGCAAGGCGAGGAACGTTTAAATGAAACTCATCTCAGTCGCTTGCGCATCATCACCAATCAGTATGAAACCTTGTGGATCATAGGCAACCACGATCCGCATCCGCCGCAATCCTTGGGCGGACATGGTGCCGAAACAATCGCATTAGGCCCGCTCACCTTGCGCCATGAGCCAGCCAAGAAATTGAAAAACGAAATCGAAATTGCAGGCCATCTTCATCCCGGTTGTGGTCTAAGCCTGCGGGGGCGACGGGTTCGGGGTAAATGCTTTATAGCGGATCAAACAAGATTGATCATGCCGGCTTTTGGTGCTTACACGGGCGGGCTTTCAATAAATTCAGATGCCTTCAAAGGTCTTTTTGATTTTGAGCAAACCAAAATTTGGATGATTGGAAAAAGCAGTTTGCACCGCTTTTC
>JAYUHQ010000287.1:0-1279 GCA_043766895.1 Aestuariivirga sp. | reverse complement strand
GACCAAAAGCTTGAAAGCCTTTGCCATATTTATCAACCTCGGCCAGCCCATAAAGTGCTTGTTCGGTTTTCTCGATCAGGTCTTTGGCTGATGTTTCAATATCAGGTTGAAAAGCTTCGTTCACCACATCGGTGCCAATGCCGATCAGTTTACGCCGCTGGGCCAACTCAAAAATCATCCGGCCATATTCTTCGGCGTTGATAATGGTGGTGGCCGAAGCGGCAAGCCTTGCAAGATAGGCCGGGCCGCCAATCTCTCGAAGAGATTGATCGGCTTCAAAGTGGGTTTTAAGTGTAACCGCAGAAGCAAGCTTGCCCATGCGAATAAGCGTGGTGGCCGCTTCATAAATGCGCGCATGCACAGCCTCTGAAAAATGCTCAGGCCCCAAAAATGTGGTCACGCGGTCTGCCGCTTCATTGTTCGCCAGAATAGCACCCAGCAAGGCCTGCTCAGCCTCCAAATTTTGTGGTGGCAAGCGGGTGGGCTCAGTTGGTTCGATAGAGCGGAGAGGAATAGTATTCATGAAGGTAGCCTAGCAATTCAAAAGCGCAGTTACTTTGAGAATCACACTGATATAAGTTTTCCACAGGACCTGTGCATAAAAAAGGCCGCCAAAAGGCGGCCTTTCATTTTCTTTGAAACCAAAGCTTATTCAATATCAGCTTTTTTAGGCTTGGCTTTGGCGCGTGTTTTTGAAACTGGCGCTTCATCAGCAGCATCTTCAGCGGCTTGATCAGCTTGGGCTTCTTCAAACAAGGCCTCAGCAGCAGCACGCACTTCAGCGCGTTCAGCAGCATTGCCTGTCATCACTTCGCCACGGGCTTGTGCATCAGCTTCAGCAGCTGAACGTGCAACGTTCACTTGCAACTTCACCACCACTTCGGGGTGCAGCGTCAATTCAACTTCATGCAAGCCAATCGCTTTGATTGGCGCACGAAGGTGCACGTGGTTCTTATCAACATGTGCGCCTGCAGCCAAAGCGGCCTCAGAAATATCACGGGTTGAAACTGAACCATAAAGCTGGCCTGATTCACCGGCTTGGCGAATAACCACGAAGCTTTTGCCTTTCAAGGACTCTGCTTCAGCTTCAGCAATGCCGCGGCTGTCGTTGTTTTTAACTTCCAACACAGCACGATCACGTTCAAACTTCGCCTTGTTGGCTTCGGTTGCGCGCAATGCTTTGTGGTTGGGAAGCAGGAAATTACGGGCAAACCCGTCTTTTACCTTTACAGTGTCGCCCATGCGGCCCAAGCGGCCAACGCGTTCAAGAAGAATAACA
>JAYUHQ010000286.1:0-9711 GCA_043766895.1 Aestuariivirga sp. | reverse complement strand
GGGGCGTTCCCCTTACACTTTCACGCATGGGCCGCGATGTGGCATTTGGCGTTTTTGAAATTGGCATGAACCACGCTGGCGAAATTACGCCGCTGGTTAAAATGGTAAAACCACATATCGCAATTATCACCACAATTGCGGCCAGCCATTTGGGGCATTTCAAATCTTTGCACGACATTGCCAAAGCCAAGGCTGAAATTTTTTCAGGCCTCACGGCAGATGGAACCGCCGTTATCAACCGCGATTCAGACTATTATGATTTTCTGGCGGGGCAGGCCACCGCAGCTGGAGTTAAAAATATCATATCGTTCGGCAAACATGAAAAGGCCGATGTGCGCTTAAAGCAATTGGTGCTTCACCCCACGTGTTG
Organism: Aestuariivirga sp.; assembly: GCA_043766895.1. Classification (GTDB taxonomy): domain Bacteria; phylum Pseudomonadota; class Alphaproteobacteria; order Rhizobiales; family Aestuariivirgaceae; genus Aestuariivirga. The sequence continues at coordinate 9,341 of JAYUHQ010000286.1, read as the reverse complement.
TTGCATTTCAGCTGATGTGATGGGCGAAGCTTTGGCATTTAAGTTAGGTGTGCCGGGCGCGCACATGGCTTTGAACAGTTTGGCCGTGCTTGCGGCAGTTAAATTATCTGGCGCAGATTTGGCGCGAGCCGCCTTGGCGTTGGCTGATGCCGCGCCGCCAAAAGGCCGGGGCGTGCAAGAATTGTTGGAAATTAAAAACGGCAACTTATTGCTGCTTGATGAAAGCTATAACGCCAATCCTGAATCAATGGCTGCTGCATTGGCGCTATTGGCCACCGCTGCCAAAGGCCGCAAAGGCCGCCGCATTGCTGTGTTGGGTGATATGTTGGAACTGGGTGCTTTTGGCCCCGATTTGCACAGGGGCCTTCTGAAAGATCTTGAAGAAAATCAAATTGATAGGGTTTATGCCGCAGGCCCGTTGATGCAAAACTTATGGGGCTTGTTGCCTGGCGTGCAACAAGGCAAACACGCCCTCCAATCGGTAGATCTGATTCCAGCTTTAATTCGTGACCTTCAGCCAGGCGATAGTGTTGTGATCAAAGGTTCGCTTGGCAGTAAAATGGGGCCCATTGTTGAAGCCTTGCGTAAACAGTTTCAACCCACAACGAAAGACAAATAGGCCATGCTTTATTATGTGTTGTTGAAACTCACCAGCGAAGTATCGGCATTTAATGTGTTTCGCTATCTTACCACGCGCACCGGCATGGCCATTCTTACGGCATTGTTTGTGGTGTTTGTGTTCGGGCCAAAAATTATTTCGCTTTTGAAAATTAAACAGGGCAAGGGCCAGCCCATTCGCACCGATGGGCCGCAGCGCCATATCATTGAAAAGCAAGGCACGCCCACGATGGGCGGCTTGATGATTTTGTTTGGCGTGTTTGTGGCAACACTGTTGTGGGCTGATCTTTCAAACCTTTATGTGTGGGCCGTTTTGTTTGTAACACTGGGCTATGGTGCCATTGGTTTTTATGATGATTATTTAAAAGTTACGCGCGCATCCGTGCGCGGCTTTTCAGGCAAATCACGGTTGCTGGCTGAATTTGTTATCGCGGGCATTGCCGTTTTCATTTTCATGAATATCGGGGCAAAGCCACTTTCAAGTTCACTGGCCATTCCATTTTTCAAAGATTATCTGGTGCCCTTTGGCCCTTTCTTTGTTTTTGTTGGCATGTTGGTTATCGTGGGTGCCGGCAATGCTGTGAACATTACCGACGGTCTTGATGGCTTGGCCATTATGCCGGTGATGATAGCGGCGGCCAGCTATGGCCTTATTGCCTATCTCGTTGGCAACTTTGTTTTTGCTGAATATCTTCATCTGAACTTTGTCAAAGGTACGGGTGAACTTGCGGTGATCTGTGGCGCGTTGTTTGGTGCGGGGCTTGGGTTCTTGTGGTTTAACGCGCCGCCCGCCATGATTTTTATGGGCGATACAGGTTCGTTGGCGCTGGGCGGTTGCCTTGGTGCGATTGCCGTTGCGGTGAAGCATGAAATTGTTTTGATGGTTATTGGCGGGTTGTTTGTTCTTGAAACCGTTTCCGTCATTGTGCAGGTGGCATCGTTTAAAATGACAGGCAAACGCGTGTTTGCCATGGCGCCTTTGCATCATCACTTTGAACAAAAGGGTTGGAAGGAACCCACCATTGTTATTCGTTTTTGGATCATCGCATTTGTGCTGGCTCTGGTTGGCCTTTCAACGTTGAAGCTTCGATAATGTTTGCGGCCACATCATTTGCGCACAAATCAGTTGCTGTGTTTGGGCTGGCGCGCTCGGGCATATCATGTGCCACGGCCTTGCAAATGGGCGGGGCCGAAGTTTTTGCTTGGGATGATTCAGAACCATCGGTTGAAAAGGCCCGAGCCCAAGGCGTTTCAATTGCCAATCTGCATGATATTGATTTCAACGCGCTTGATGCACTGGTGCTAAGCCCTGGTGTTCCGCTCACCCACCCTGAACCGCATTGGACGGTGGTGAAAGCCAAGCAAGCAGGAATTGAAATTATTGGAGACACTGAAATTTTTGCGCGTGAATTGGTGCTTGCTGGTTCCAAGCTGGTGGCCATAACCGGCACCAATGGCAAATCCACCACGACGGCTTTGATTGGCCATGTGTTGCGCCAAGCGGGGCTTGATGTGGATGTGGGTGGCAATATTGGCTTGGCAGCATTTAATTTGCGCCAACCGGCAAAAAATATTGTTTATGTGTTGGAACTTTCGTCGTTTCAAATTGATCTGATGCCAAGTTTAAAACCCGATGTGGGCATTCTGACAAATATAACGCCCGATCATTTGGACAGGCACGGCACCCTTGAAAATTATGCCGCCGTGAAGGCCCGCATGTTTGCAAAAATGACGGCAGGCGATGTGGCGCTGATTGGTGTTGATGATGCCTATAGCAGCCGATTGATGCGTAACGTTCCAGATGGCGTGACCAAGCACGGCATTTGCGTTGAGCATGAATTGCGTGATGGCATAGAAGCGTTTGATGGTGTTTTGCGCTTGAAACAGCACGGCAACACACTTGAAGAAATTGATCTTCGCGCCATGCCCGCGTTGAAGGGTAAGCACAATTGGCAAAATGCCTCGATGGCCTTTGGCGCGGCGCGGGCTTTGGGGGTTTCAGTGGCGCAGATTGAAAGCGCCATGAAAAGTTTTCCGGGTTTGGCGCACCGCATGCAACAGATTGCAACGCGTGGGCGCGTGGCCTTTGTGAATGATTCAAAAGCCACCAATGCAGATGCGGCCGAAAAGGCCTTGGCATCATTCGATAATATTTATTGGATTGCTGGCGGCATTGCCAAGGCAGGCGGCATTGAACCGTTGCGGCCATATTTTTCTAAAATCAGCAAAGCCTATTTGATCGGTGCTGCCGCCGCAGATTTTTCAACCACGTTGAAAGGCCATGCCGTATTTGTGCTTTGTGGCACGCTGCAAAAAGCCGTTGAACAAGCGGCTGAAGATGCAGCCCAAGACACGCGGGGCAACGCCGTGGTTTTGCTTTCTCCGGCTTGCGCATCTTTTGATCAATATAAAAATTTTGAAATTCGTGGCGATGCTTTTGTGGCTGCTGTTGCGGCTTTGCCCGATGTGAAGATGAATAGTGGAGGGAAGACATGAGCCTAATTTCGCGCAGTGATCGCGGCGCTTTGGCGCGGTGGTGGTTTACCATTGATCGGGCTTTAATGTCGTCTGTCATGTTGCTCATGGCCATCGGGGTTTTAATCAGCATGGCGGCAAGCCCGCCTGTGGCAGAACGCATTGGCCTTGATAGCTTTCACTTTGTGCGCGGCCAACTGGTATTTGTGTTGATCGCTTTTGCGGTGTGCTTTGCCGTTTCATTTTTCGACCCAGTGTCAGTGCGGCGCGCGGGCTTTGCCACATTTGCACTGGCGTTGGTTTTGATGCTGGCGGCCAAATTTGTCGGCCCCGAAATTAAGGGCGCGCATCGTTGGATCTATATTGGGCCATTGAACTTGCAACCATCTGAATTGGCTAAACCAGCATTTGTGATTGTGGCGGCGTGGTTCTTGGCAGAACACACCAAACGGCCCGACATGCCCGGCCAATATATCGCTTATGCCGCCACTGGTCTGTTTATTGTTCTTTTGGTTTTGCAACCAGATTTTGGCCAAACGGCCTTGGTAACATTAACATTCGCCACCATGCTGTTGTTGTTCGGCATTGCGTGGTCTTTTGTGTTGGGTTTGGTGGGGGTGATCGCCACAGGCGCTGGAGTATCTTATATGTTGGTGCCCCATGTGGCTTCCCGCATCGATCGGTTTTTGCACCCGGATAAGGGGGACACATTTCAAACTGATACGGCCGTTTCAGCCTTCAACAATGGGGGCTTGATGGGGGCGGGGCCGGGCGGCGGCATTGCAAAAATGTCTCTGCCCGACGCACATACAGATTTTGCTTTTGCGGTGGTGGGCGAAGAATTTGGCTTTATCGCTTGTCTGGGTTTGATGGTGTTGTTTTTCTTCATCATCATTCGGGTTTTGAAACGCGCAAAGATTGAAGAAGACCCCTTTGCTGCTTTGGCAATGGCGGGCTTGGTTTCAATGTTTGGTTTTCAGGCCTGCATCAACATGGGTGTTAACGTGGGTCTGCTTCCAGCCAAGGGCATGACATTGCCATTCATTTCTTATGGTGGTTCATCATTGTTGGGAACAGCTTTGGCCATGGGCTTTGTGTTGGCCTTGGCCAGAAAGCGCGGCAGTGCCAGCACCATGGTTATGCCGCCCCATGTGGCCCTTGCATGAGCGATAAAGGTTTAGTGATGCTGGCGGCGGGCGGAACGGGCGGGCATTTATTTCCCGCGCAGGCCCTTGCCGAAAGCTTGGTGAAGCGCGGCTATGACATCCATTTGATGACGGATCATCGCGTGCGCGATTATGGCAAAAATTTTCCGGCTTCACAGATTCATATTGTGCCATCAGCCAGCCCTTCGTTATCACTGGCATTGCCAAAAAATGGAATGACACTTGCGTCCGGCTTTTGGAAAGCCCGAAGCATTTTAAAACAGTTAAGGCCTTTGGCGGTTGCGGGCTTTGGTGGCTATCCTTCTTTTCCGCCATTGTTTGCGGCGGCATGGTTGAAAATTCCAAGTTTGGTTCATGAACAAAATGCAGTGTTGGGTCGGGCCAATAAAGTTTTGGCGGGTCGTGTGGATGTGGTTGCATCATCATTTCCAACGGTGATTGGTGTGTCTGATGCCACAAAAAAGAAGCTAACGTTTACAGGCAATCCAGTGCGCGCCATTGCCTTGGCCCAAGCCGCAGCGCCTTATCCTGAGCCCAAAGCCTATGGGCCATTTTCACTTGTGGTTTTTGGTGGCAGCCAAGGGGCAAAATTCTTTTCAGATTTTATGCCCGAAGTTTTTAAGCTGATGCCTGAAAGTGATCGCAAGCGCTTGCGTTTGGTGCAGCAATGCCGGGCAGAGGATTTAGATCGCGTGGCCGCACTTTATAAAGGCCTTCACATTCAAACCGAACTCAACGCATTTTTTGCTGATATGCCGGCGCGCATTGCGGGGGCGCATTTGGTGGTGTGTCGCTCGGGTGCCTCATCAATTGCGGAACTGGGCGTGATTGGCAGACCGGCGGTTTTGGTGCCTTTGCCCCATGCTATTGATAATGACCAATTGAAGAATGCCCAAAGTTTTGCCAATGCTGGCGCTGGCTGGGTTTTGCCCCAGAAAGAAATGATGCCTGCTGAATTTGCTGCGTTTTTATCGCGGTTGATGGGCGAGCGCGAAACCCTTAAACGGGCTGCCGAATGCGCCTTGAAGCAAGGGCGGCCAGATGCGGCTGAAAGATTGGCCGATGTGGTTGAAGAGATTATGGCGCGCAAGCGTTAATTTGGAGATGCGTAGAACATGAAATTACCCCGCGATATTGGCCCCATTCATTTTATTGGTGTTGGCGGCATTGGCATGAGCGGCATTGCCGAGGTGATGGCCACTTTGAACTATAAAGTTCAAGGTTCAGATATTTCAGATAATTATAATGTGGCCAGGCTTCGCAAACACGGCATTGAAGTTGCCATTGGGCATGATGCAAAAAATTTGAAAGACGCGGCCGTAGTTGTTGTGTCTTCGGCGGTCAAGCCCGACAATCCAGAATTGATTGAATCGCGCGCGCGTTATTTGCCTGTGGTTCGCCGCGCTGAAATGCTGGCTGAATTGATGCGTTTTAAATCGTGCATCGCGGTGGGCGGCACGCATGGCAAAACCACAACCACGTCAATTGTTGCGGCATTGCTTGATGCTGGCAACCTTGACCCTACCGTCATCAACGGCGGCATCATCAATGCTTACGGCACCAATGCGCGGTTGGGCAAGGGCGAGTGGATGGTGGTTGAGTCTGATGAATCAGACGGCACCTTTGTAAAGCTTCCGGCCGATGTGGTGATTGTGACCAACATTGATCCTGAACACTTGGATCATTATGGCACCTTTGAAAAAGCCAAGGATGCGTTCTTGGCTTTTGTTGAAAATATTCCGTTCTATGGTTTTGCAGTGATGTGTATTGATCACCCCATCGTGCAAGAGTTGATCGGCAAAATTCGTGATCGTCGGGTAATCACCTATGGTCGATCACCCCAAGCCGATTATTGTTTGGGCGATATGGTTTTCAAAGATGGTGCCACGCATTTTTCAGTTCGGGTAAAAGATCGTCGCACCGGCGCTGAACACATGATCAATGATTTGGCGCTCAGCATGCCGGGTGATCATAATGCCTTGAATTCAACGGCGGCTTTGGCCGTGGCGCGCGAGCTTGGTTTGACCGATGAGGCCATCCGCCAAGGCCTTGCCAGTTTTGAAGGTGTTAAACGGCGCTTTACGCGCACAGGCGAATATAATGGGGTTACGGTTTATGATGATTATGGCCATCATCCGGTTGAAATTGCCGCTGTGTTGGCCGCAGCGCGGCGCGTAACCAAGGGCAAGGTTATCGCCGTTATGCAGCCCCATCGCTATACGCGTTTGGCTAGTCTTTTCAATGATTTCTGTTCATGTTTCAATAATGCAGATCAAGTAATTATTGCGCCGGTTTATGCCGCCGGAGAAGCGCCCATTGAAGGTGCCACCCACGATCACTTGGTGGAAGGGTTGCGCGCGCGCGGCCACCGAGCGGCCACAAAAATTGATACGCCTGAACAATTGGCACCCTTGGTGCGGGGCATGATTTCGCCGGGTGATATTGTGGTGTGCATGGGGGCTGGCACCATTACGCAATGGGCTTATGCGTTGCCCGGCCAATTGGCTGCAATTGACAAGGCTTAACCCATGACGCGCATAGATGGGGAAGCGTTGCTGAAGCGCCTGCCAAACGTTCGGGGGCGCTTGATGGCCAATGCGCCTTTGGCAGATTTTACGTGGTTTAAAACAGGCGGGCCTGCTGAAGTTTTGTTCATGCCCGCTGATGAAATTGATTTGGCCGAATTCATGAAGGCCACGCCCATCGACATTCCGGTTTATGTGATCGGCGTGGGTTCAAATTTGCTGGTGCGCGATGGCGGTGTGCCCGGTGTGGTGATCCGCATGGGGCGTGGCTTTAATGACATTGCGCTTGCTGGCCCACACCAAATTCGCGCTGGCACAGCAGCACTGGATATGCGCGTTGCGCAATTTGCTTTGGAACATAGTATTGATTTATTAACCTTTCTGATAGGAATTCCCGGCACGATAGGCGGAGCACTTCGCATGAATGGCGGGGCGCATGGTGGCGAAACAACGGATGTGCTGATTGAGGCACGCGCCGTTGACCGCAAAGGAACGATACACGTGCTTCAACACGCCGATATGAAATATACCTATCGCCATTGCGGGGCTGCTGAAGATCTTATTTTCACAGAAGCTCTGTTGCAGGGAAAACCCGGCCAGGCCGCCGCCATAAAAGCGCAAATGGATTCACATGTTGAACACCGTATCAACGCCCAGCCCATTAAAAGCCGCACTGGCGGTTCAACATTTAAAAACCCTGTTTGTCATAAATCTTGGCAGTTGATTGATGCAGCAGGCATGCGCGGTTTTGCTGTGGGGCCAGCGCGCGTTTCTGAACTGCATTGTAATTTTTTGATCAACGAGGGCGGTGCCACTGCGGCACAAATTGAAGAATTGGGCGAAACTGTTCGTGCGCGGGTGAAGGCCAATTCAGGTGTTGATCTTGAGTGGGAAATCAAACGCATTGGCATTGCGTTGGAAGGTTGAGCATGAAAGAAAAACTCAGGCCTGAACAAACCACAGTGGCTGTTTTGATGGGCGGCTGGTCAGCTGAACGCAATGTTTCTTTGTCGTCTGGTGAGGCATGTTATGGGGCTTTGCGCAAAGCCGGGTTTGGCGCCATCATGATTGATGTGAAGCGTGAGACCATTCATTCCATTTTGTTGGATATGAAACCACACGTTATTTTTAACGCGTTGCATGGCAAATGGGGCGAAGATGGCACGGCCTCTGCCATGTTTGAAACCTTGCAAATTCCCTATACTCATTCAGGTGTGTTGGCCTCGGCCATCGCGATGCACAAAGAAAAATCCAAAGCTTTGTTCAAAGATGCGGGAATTCCCGTTGCTGAAAGCATGTTGGTGGATATTGAAATTGCTGCCACAAAACACCCCATGGCAGTGCCTTATGTTATCAAGCCTGTGGCCGAAGGATCGAGCGTTGGTGTGCACATTGTTGATCGCAGCAGCAATGGCCCCGTGGCCACACTGCTGGACGAGCGCGAAATTTTTGGCGACAAAGTGATGGTTGAACGCTTCATTCCGGGCCGCGAATTAACCTGCGCCGTGATGGGCGATGTGGCGCTGGGGGTTATCGATATTGTGTCGAACAATGCCCAATTTTATGATTATCGCGCCAAATATTCTGAAGGTGGGTCAGTTCACATTTTGCCAGCCAACATTCCCAATGATGTTTATCGCCGCTGCCAGAAATATGCATTGCTGGCCCACCAAGCTTTGGGATGCCGTGGCGTTTCGCGGGCAGATTTTCGTTATGATGATACCAACTCTGAAAAAGGCGAATTGATTTTACTGGAGATCAACACCCAACCGGGAATGACAGGCACATCGCTTGTGCCAGAACTTGCCAAACATGCGGGCCATTCATTTGAAGAATTGGTGACATGGATGGTCAATGACGCATCGGTTGATCGATGAACAGCTTGCAATCAATATTGACATTTTTTGGTTTGCGCAAAACCCAAGCCATGGCGCGTTGTTTGGCATTTTTGATGCTTGGGCTTTCCATTTCGCATGGTCTTTCGCGCGGCGGATATTTTGAAAATCCGGCAAGCCCATGGAGCAAACTTTCGGGCACATTGGCCAGTATTGTGGGCCTTGCTGCCGACAACATTCAAATCAGCGGATTATCGCAACACGACCCACAGCAGCTGCTTGCGGCCTTGAACATCAGGCCGGGCAGCAACATGATTGGCTTTGATGCCAACCAAGCGCGCATGACATTGCAAGACATGGTTTGGGTGAAAGCTGCAACGGTTGAACGCGATTATCCCAACACATTGAAAATTAATGTGGTTGAACGTGTGGCCTTTGCGTTGTGGCAGAATAAACAGGAACTGCAACTGATTGATGAAACCGGGGCCAGCATGGGCCACCCGCAATTTTTGATGGCCAACCATTTGCCAATTGTTACCGGCGAGGGCGCAAATTTGGCGGCCGCCGAACTTGTTAACGACTTATCAGCCATTCCTGCATTATCACAGAAGGTCAGCGCTGCTGCTCGGGTGGGCAATCGGCGTTGGACGCTCTATCTCGATAATGGCGTCAAGGTTGCGCTGCCAGAACAAGGCGTTTCAGATGCTTTGAAAACGGTGTGG
>JAYUHQ010000285.1:0-1283 GCA_043766895.1 Aestuariivirga sp. | reverse complement strand
GGGCGTGGCGTTCACGTCTTGCGCGAATGCAACTGCCCCGCTAAAGCACCGCCATTAAACTTCAATCAATAACGAGGACGACATGGCCATCGAACGTACATTTTCTATCATCAAGCCTGATGCAACCAAAGCTAACAAGACGGGCGCTATCAACGCAGTTATCGAAGCTGCTGGCCTTCGCATCATTGCTCAAAAGCGCGTGAAGTGGAAGTTAGCTGATGCCAAAAAGTTTTATGCTGTGCACGCCGAACGCCCGTTCTTCAAGGATCTGGTGAAGTTCATGGCTTCAGGCCCAGTTGTGCTGCAAGTTCTTGAAGGCAACAATGCAGTGAAGAAATATCGCGACATTATGGGTGCTACAAATCCAAAGGACGCTGCAAAAGGCACAATCCGCGCTGAATTTGCAAAATCGATTGATGAAAATTCTGTGCATGGTTCTGACTCAGCAGAAAATGCCAAGAAAGAAATCAAGATGAACTTCACGGCGAAAGAAATTGTAGGCTAATCATGAACAAGATCTCACGCATCACGTTGTCGGTGGGGGCTTATGTTGCTTTCATCGTTTTGGTGAATTTGCTTTTCACCCCGGAACATCTGATTGAAGGTGTGACGCAATGGTCAACCAACACGTGGATGGGAACACTTTATCTCGCCAACGTTATCGTGGGATTTGTTTTTGTGCTGCGTGATTATGCCCAGCGCGAAATTGGCCACAAGGTTTTGATTGCCACAGCGTTGGCCGGAATTCCCGTGTGGTATTTTGCGGGGCCTGGATTGGCCGCTGCAAGCATGATTGCTTTTATCTTGTCAGAAATGACAGATTGGGCGGTTTACACGTTTACCAAGCGCCCGCTGCAAAGCCGGATTATCTTGTCTTCACTGTTTGCGGTTCCAGTCGATACATTAGCGTTTCAACATTTGGCGGGATATTTAACCCCCGCTGCATTTGTGACGGAAGTGATCTCGAAAGCCATTGGCGTTGCCATTGTTTGGTATATTCTTAAGTTGCGCTTTGCAAACACAGAAGAACCAGCGGCTGCTCATTGAAGATTTTTCAACGTTCAGATAAAGAGGAACTACCCTTACGCAAGTTAGGGTAGTTTTTTTATGGGGGAGAATGAAACAATGGGCAAAGGTCGATTAGAGGCTTTTTCAGATGGCGTGATCGCCGTTATCATCACCATTATGGTTTTAGAAATGAAGCCGCCACATGGCGCTGATCTTTCTGAACTGTTGTCGGTGCTTCCAACGTTCCTCACCTATGTTTTGAGTTTCATCTTTGT
>JAYUHQ010000284.1:0-9733 GCA_043766895.1 Aestuariivirga sp. | reverse complement strand
CCGATAAAAATGTGTCGCTGGTGCTTACAGGCACAGGCGACGTGCTGGAACCTGAACATGGCGTTGTGGCGATAGGCTCCGGCGGCAATTACGCCTTGGCCGCCGCCCGCGCGCTGATGGATACCGACATGGACGCCGAAACAATCGCCAGAAAGGCCATGGGTATAGCCGCTGAAATCTGCGTTTACACCAATGGCAATTTAACAATCGAGATGCTCAACACATGACCAACTTTACGCCCCGCGAAATTGTTTCTGAACTTGATCGCTATATCATTGGCCAACATGATGCTAAGCGGGCTGTGGCCATTGCTTTGCGCAATCGGTGGCGCAGGCAGCAACTCAAAGGCCAGATGCGCGAAGATGTTGTGCCGAAGAATATTTTGATGATTGGGCCAACTGGCGTTGGCAAAACTGAAATCGCCCGCCGACTTGCAAAATTGGCCAATGCCCCATTTTTAAAAGTTGAAGCCACCAAATTCACCGAAGTGGGTTATGTGGGCCGCGATGTTGATCAGATCGTGCGCGATTTGGTGGAAACTGGAATTGGCATGGTGAAAGCCGCCCGCAAAAAAGATGTGGAAACTGCAGCCCACGCCGCTGCTGAAGATCGTGTCGTTAGCGTATTGGTGGGTGACAACGCATCTGAATCCACCCGTGATAGTTTCCGCAAAAAATTGCGCAATGGCGAACTTGATCAAAAAGAAATTGAAATTCAAGTGAGCGACACGGGCGGCCCGCCAAGCTTTGATATTCCGGGAATGCCCGGCGGTTCTGCTTCAATCATTAACATTTCAGACATGATGGGCAAAGCGTTTGGCAATCGCACTAAAGCGCGCAAAGTAAGCGTGGCCCAAGCCCATGAAATATTATTGGCTGAAGAAAGCGAAAAACTTCTGGATCAAGATAAGATTATTCAAGAGGCCATCGAAAGTGTTGAGAACAACGGCATTGTGTTTTTGGATGAGATTGACAAGATCGCATCGCGTGAGGGCCGTGGCGGGGCTGATGTTTCACGCGAAGGTGTGCAACGCGATTTGCTGCCGTTGATTGAAGGCACAACCGTCTCCACTAAATATGGCCCGGTGAAAACTGATCACATTCTATTCATCGCTTCGGGTGCCTTTCATGTGGCGAAGCCTTCGGATTTGTTGCCCGAATTGCAAGGCCGCTTGCCCATTCGGGTGGAACTCAAAGCTTTAGGCGCAGATGAATTCCGCCGCATATTGTCAGAGCCTGAGACCAGCTTGGTGAAGCAATATAAAGCCTTGCTCGACACAGAAGGCGTTGCTCTTGATTTCACCGATGACGGCGTTGTGGCCATTGCCAAACTGGCCGCCGAGATCAATGCGTCCGTCGAAAATATTGGTGCGCGCCGATTGCAAACCATCATGGAACGCGTGCTGGATGATGTGAGCTTCACCGCAACCGACAGAAGCGGCGAAAGCGTTATGATCGACGAAGCATACGTGAACAAACATGTGGGCGAACTTGCCAAGAACACCGATTTGAGCAAGTTTATTTTGTAGTGCTAAATCCTCTCCTCCAACTCTGTGTTGGGCCAGTGATGTGATTATTTCATTGTCTCTTTACGAAATTTGACAGCGAGTTCGTTGTAAATGTCCCTGCGTGTCTTCTCGGCTATCGAATACCTATTCATATAGAAGTGTCCTGGAGAGCGATAACCGGCTAAAGACTCCACATGTTTAAAGAGCAGAAATCTCTCGCGTTTGGTCAGTTTCTTCCCGTATTCGATGCCTTTAACAAGACCTACTAAATAAGCGTTTTGAAAATTCTTACGCTGGTCTTTATATTCGGAGTTAAAATCTACTGAGCGATACACATAATTTTCTTTGATGAAGGCACTCGATTCCTGCGCTGCACCGAGAACAATCCCCTCCGATAAACCTGCCATTTCCTTGCCGCTCTTGATTCCGTTGATTGCATCATAATGAGGCGATCCCAAACTCAGCCCCAAAGCCACGAACCCAGCGGCTGCCCCAAAAATATCCAAACCGATTCCCAAGGCACCCAGTTCAACACCACTTATAGCGATACTGGTCAGAAGGAAGTCCGAAACGTTCAACGAAAATCCAATATAGTCAGAAACAGATCCTGTGTAATCAGCGTCCCGCAGCGCTTTGCCCAAATCGGTATTGCTGCCCATTTTCTCATGGAATTCATCAAAGGCGTCGTGAAAAACGATAGGCTTTGGCGGTGGGATATAGATAAAGCCTGGCTTATCAGCAGTGCTAAAAATATAATTGAATCTGTCAGCGCTTTCTCGGCGGCATCCCACATTGCGGTAAAGATACCAGTTCACTTCATCGGTATTGAGTGTTTGAAAATTGAACCAGATCAATGTTTCTGGATTGATGAAATAATGAAAGGCCAAAGTCTTCCAGGTGTCACCATCAACAACTTTATACTGCCGCCCAAGCGACGGCACATAATCAGTCGGCAATGGATGGGGCGCTCCACGTGGAGGCTTGGTGTTGGCCATTCCTGCTCTCCTTGAAAGTGTTGTATCAGTTTAGATCAAGGCTTGTTGACAGCGCGATATTGCCTATATCAACCCGCTCGAATTCACAGCGACACTAATCTTTAGAATTAGAAACACACGAGTGACTTAAGAGAAAACAAAAAGAAACCAGCATGTCACATAATCACTTGCCAAAAGATTTGGAAATACAAAAATAAAGCACAACTGATAACCGCAAATCAAAACAGGGGCATGATTAAGGACAACCTAAGCCCCAATCATGCCCCAGCTATAATCAGATTCCCTCCTCCAAAAGGGGGAGGTGTGAAGCGTTTTACTTCATCGTTGGCATAACAAACTCGGCACCTGCCCTAATGCCTGTTGGCCAGCGGCTCGTGATGGTTTTCAGCTTTGTGTAAAACCTGAAGCCTTCAGCACCATGCATGTGATGATCGCCAAACAGTGAGGCTTTCCAACCACCGAATGAGTGAAACGCCATGGGCACCGGGATTGGCACGTTAATGCCCACCATGCCCACTTGAATTTGATGAGCAAATTCACGCGCCGCATCGCCATCACGGGTGAAAATCGCGGTGCCATTTCCAAACTCGTGGTCGTTGATCATTTTTGCAGCACTGGCATAATCTTCAACGCGCACCACTGATAAAACCGGCCCGAAGATTTCTTCTTTATAAATTTTCATATCGGTCGTCACATTATCAAACAACGTTCCGCCCAGATAATAGCCGCCTTCATAGCCTTGAAGTTTAAGGCCACGGCCATCAACAACAGCCGTTGCACCAGCGGCCACGCCATCATCAATATAGCCCTTCACTTTTTCAAAATGCTGCTTGGTGACCAGTGGCCCCATTTCAGCGTCTTTATCAGTTCCAGGCCCAACTTTCAGGGCGCGGATTTTTGGCTCCAATTTCGCAATCAAAATATCAGCGGTTTTTTTGCCAACGGGAACCGCAACTGAAATGGCCATGCAGCGTTCGCCAGCCGAACCATAGGCAGCGCCCATTAAAGCATCAACCGCTTGGTCCATATCGGCATCAGGCATAATGATCATGTGGTTTTTAGCGCCACCCAAAGCTTGCACGCGTTTGCCAGCGCGTGTGCCAGTTTCATAGATATAACGCGCAATTGGAGTGGAGCCTACAAAGCTCACTGCCGAAATATCAGGGTTCAGCAAAATTGCATCAACGGCTTCTTTGTCGCCATGCACCACATTGAACACACCATGCGGCAAGCCCGCCTCTTCAAGCCATTTGGCAAGAAGCAACGCGGCAGAAGGATCACGCTCTGATGGTTTCAAAATAAAACAATTGCCCGCAGCCAAGGCGATGGGGAACATCCACATCGGCACCATGGCGGGAAAGTTGAACGGCGTTACGCCAGCCACAACACCTAAAGGCTGGCGCAGCGAATAGCTATCAACGCGCGTGCCCACATTTTCTGTCATTTCAGTTTTGAGAAGCTGTGGCGCAGCGGTGGCAAATTCCACCACTTCCATGCCGCGCTGAATTTCACCGATGGCATCAGAAATCACTTTGCCATGTTCGTTGGTGATGACGGCAGCAAGCTCGCCCGTGCGCTCTTCCATAATGCGCAAAAATTTGTTGAGAATGCGCGAGCGGCGCAGCGGCGTTGTATTGGCCCAAGCCGGAAATGCTTTTTTGGCAATGGCCACAGCTTCGTTCACTTGCGCCGTATTGGCCAGGTTGATTTGCGCTGTCTGTTCGCCCGTGGCTGGGTTGAACACGGCAGACATGCGGCCCGATGCGCCGTCTACAAGCTTGCCGCCGATATGGTGTTGAATCGTTTTCATAATGCTTCTCCCATGATGTTAGACGTTCTATGCTCCAAGCAGATTTGCACAGCAAGATAAAGAATTGCATTTTCGATGTGCAAAAACTAAAGTCATGAATATGGATTGGGATCGTGTTCGCATATTTCTGGCAGTGGCCCGCGCTGGGCAAATTTTGGGCGCAGCACAGCAACTGGGTTTAAACCACGCCACAGTGGGCCGCCAACTCACGGCGCTTGAGGCTGATCTTGGCGCAAAACTCGTCGAACGCCAAACCATGGGCTGCACCTTAACACCCGCAGGTGATCTTCTCTTAAAATCGGCTGAACGTGTCGAATCTGAGGTGTTGCAGGTTTCGTCTGAAATCTCGGGTGCTCGCGCAGCTATATCCGGCACCGTGCGGATTGGTGCGCCTGATGGCTTGGGCAATTATTTTCTGGCCCGCCACATGGGCAAATTGGCCCGAGCGCACCCTGAACTCACCATTCAGTTGGTGCCTTTGCCGCGCACGTTTTCGCTCTCCCGGCGCGAGGCAGATATTGTGGTCACCCTTGATCGCCCCAAGCAAGGCAAGCTGATCATCAAAAAACTTACAGATTACACATTGTCGATTTATGCCGCAGAATCCTATCTGAAAGAACAAGGCAACATTCGAACGATCGAAGATTTGGATGGCCGCTTGTTTGTGACGCATGTAGAAGATTTTGTGTATAGCCGCGCGCTGGATTATGCCGCCGAGCTTGGCCAACGCATGAAGCGCCATTATGAATGCGGAAGCGTTGTTGCCCAAATGGAAGCGGTGAGAGCTGGCCATGGCGTGGGTATTTTGCATGATTATGCGGCGTTGCAATTTCCAGAATTAAAACGCCTTTTGCCTGCCATGCATTTCACCCGAACCTATTGGCTAATGAGCCACCCCGATACTCACCGCACCGCACGGGTGGCCGCTGTCTATGACTATCTCTCCACCATTGTGCAAAAATCCAGGAAAGACTTCGTGCGGCATTTTTGATGAGCGCACCTCATTTGGCTTGTATCGATTGAAAATATCCTTTATCCGAACCCCACCAAATTCAAACCATCAGGAGAATCCATGGCCCGCATTACCCTTCGCCAATTGCTCGATCACGCCGCTGAACATGATTATGGCGTTCCCGCATTCAACATCAATGACATGGAACAAGCGCTGGCTATCATGTCAGCCGCTGCTGCTTCAGATGCACCTGTGATCATCCAAGCTTCGCGCGGCGCACGCGCTTATGCCAATGATATTATGCTGCGCCACATGATGGATGCGGTAACTGAAATTTACCCGAACATTCCCGTTTGCGTGCATTTAGACCACGGCAATGAACCCGGCACCTGCATGACGGCGATTCAAAACGGTTTCACTTCGGTGATGATGGATGGTTCTTTGATGTTGGATGGCAAAACCCCGGCTGATTGGGCCTATAATGTGGGTGTCACCAAAACCGTAACCGACATGGCGCATTTGGGCGGCATTTCAGTAGAAGGCGAACTTGGCGTTTTGGGTTCGTTGGAAACCGGCATGGGCGATAAAGAAGATGGCCATGGCGCTGAAGGCAAGCTTTCGCATGATCAACTTTTAACCAACCCTGATGAAGCCGTAAAGTTTGTGAAAGAAACCAATGTAGACGCATTGGCCATTGCCATGGGCACATCACACGGCGCTTACAAGTTCAGCCGCAAGCCAGATGGCGCGGTGTTGGCCATGAACGTGATTGAAGAGATTCACAAGAAGTTGCCCAACACCCATTTGGTCATGCACGGCTCATCTTCAGTTCCCGAAGATTTGCAAGAAATCATCAACAAATTTGGCGGCCAAATGAAGCCAACTTGGGGTGTGCCAGTGTCTGAAATTCAACGCGGCATCAAGCATGGCGTTCGCAAGATCAACATTGACACCGATAACCGCATGGCCATGACAGGCGCTATCCGCAAAGTGTTGTTCGAAGACAAATCAGAATTCGACCCACGCAAATATTTAAAGCCCGCCATGGAAGCCATGACCAAGCTTTGCGCCCAACGCTTTGCCGAGTTCAACACAGCAGGCCAAGCTTCGAAAATTAAGAAGGTGCTGCCCGTAGCCGAAATGGCAAAGCGCTATAAAGACGGAAGCCTGGCGCAGAAGTTTGCTTAAGGGTTCGACATTAATCTGAAAAAGGCTCCCGGTTGGGAGCCTTTTTGCTATTGTGAACTCTCATCTTAACCGAAATTCCCGCGAAGGCGGGAATCTCTGTTTTGGTACCCCAGACGCAGATGCCGATGAAGTGAGCAACTGAAACACGATAGTAATGTTTACATCTAGGGAGAACTGAGATGATTGATAAAGTCGAGTTTCTCATTGAGTTATCCGAGTCGACCAAAACTCAATTTGGGAAAGTAGATTTTTCGGAACAGCGGTTTCACCAAAAAGTCTTTGCTGCAATTTGGTATCTTGATGGTGAATTACATAATGGAGGTTTCGCACAATATTTTTCCAATCCCAGTGGTGAAACGGCCCTATTTGTGGAAGTAGCCCTCAAGGAAATTGGGGCAAAACAAGTGCTTAAGATTTGGAACCGCGCTGTCTCAATTGCCTTTCCATCTGGAATGCCACTCTCGGCTGCTGAAATATTTAATGTTGCAAATGGACTTACTTCAGAACAACTGGAGAAGTTAGATATTATCGATCAAAAATTTTACTCTTATCAAGATGTTTTAGCTGATTTGCTCTATAACTATGTATCATTACACGCCAAAGAATTCGATGAGCCTGCAACTGTTGTGACAGCTCCAAGCAATTGGAAAAAACTAAAATCAATCTTCGCTTTTATGAAGAAATAGTTACCTATGAGAAAGTTGATGGGATATCATCCTGTCCGCGACAAAATCTTCAAATCCAACACGCTCATCACTTTCAGAATCATTGTGAATTCGAGGCTGCTCTCGGCGTATGAGTGTTGAGATGGGGACTGTTCTTATCACCTCTCACCATGTGATTATGAGCTTTTCTCAGCCGTTTGTTCCAGATAAGATTCCTTCGAGCAAGAAGGCACCGAACCATGACCAATCCTCCCTATGATCCTGCAAAAGAAGGGGCTCGCATGTCGTTTGTGGGGGCCATGTCCTATGGTGACTATTTGTGCCTTGAACAGGTTTTGGGCGCGCAGAAACCGAAATCGAAATTGCATGATGAGTTGCTTTTCATCATCCAACACCAGACATCGGAATTATGGATGAAGCTTGCCATCCATGAAATCTCAACAGCTATTGTTGCCATTTCGAAGGATGGCTTCGGCCCGCCTTCAAGATGCTGGCCCGCACAGCGAGAATTTTCGAACAGCTCAATTCCGCCTGGGATGTTTTGCGCACCATGACGCCCACTGAATATCATGTGATGCGGGCATCGCTGGGCCAGTCTTCCGGTTTCCAATCTGGGCAATATCGCGCCATTGAATATCTTGTTGGCAATCGCAACTTGGCAATGTTGAAGCCGCATGAGCATGTGCCGCATGTATTGGCGGAGCTTGAGGACATTTTGGCAAGACCCAGCCTTTATGACACCGCCCTTCATTTGCTAGATCGTTCGGGCTTTGATATTGGCGCGGACAAAACGCGCAGTAATTTTCGTGAAACTCGTGTTTTCAACGAAACAGTTATGGAAGCGTGGGCCAAAGTTTACCGCGAGCCGCAGAAATATTGGGCGCTTTATGAACTGGCCGAAAAGCTGGTGGATTTTGAAGATTATTTTCGCCGCTGGCGTTTCAACCATGTGACCACGGTTGAGCGGGTTATCGGTTTCAAACGCGGAACGGGTGGCACAGGCGGCGTCAGCTATCTTCGGCGCATGTTGGAGGTTGAACTGTTTCCCGAATTGTGGCGTGTGCGCACGGTGCTTTGAGTTTTGAGCTTTGAGTTGCTAGAACATGGATATTAAAACGGGAAAAGACCCATGAGCATCCTCTATTACTCCCGCAATCCAAACCCACGCCTCGCTCTTGCTGTGGCGCGGCATTTGAATGCGCCTGTTTCGCTTGAGTGGGCCTCGCCGTTTTCGCCAGAACAGGCAGAGAAATTCAAGGCGCTGAACCCCACCCAACTCATTCCCATTCTGGTGGAAGATGGCCAGCCTTTGTGGGAGGCTGATGCCATTGCGTGCCGCTTATCCATGATGGTGGGTTCAAACTTCTGGCGCATGGATGCTGATCTGCCAGACATGATCCGCTGGATCAGTTGGGGCAAACCGCATTTTGTCCATGCTTGCGATATGGTGCATTTTGAAGTGGGAACCAAGCAACGCTATGGCCAAGGGCCAGCAGACCAAGCCAAAATTAAAGCGGGTCTTGAACTGTTCCATCGCAGCGCAGCACTGTTGGACAAACATTTGCAAGGCCGAGATTTTCTATTGACAAGCGGTTTGAGCTATGCCGATTTTCGCATGGCAACATTTCTGCCTTTCAATGATGTAGCCAAGTTGCCGCTTGCCGAATATGCCAACATCAATCGGTGGAACCAAAGTCTTTTGGGGCTGGCCGCTTGGGCTGATCCTTTCGAAGGGCTAGAGACACCAAACCTGCCACCCATCGTTGAGAACGAGGAATAGACCATGCCCTTTGCCATCGCACCCACCCAAATTGCTGATTATGAACGCGATGGCGCTGTTCTGATCAAGGGCCTGTTCGCAGATTATGTGGAAACAATCCAAGATGGCATTGCCCGCAACATGCGTGAACCGGGGCCTTATGCTTCAGAGAATTTGAAGGCAGGTGAGGGCGGGCGGTTTTTTGATGACTATTGCAATTGGACCCGCATTCCTGAATTTGAAACGGTGATTAGAAAATCACCCGCCGCTGAGGCAGCGGCAGCCTTGATGCAATCCAAATCTGTGCAAATGTTTCATGATCATGTGTTGGTGAAAGAGCCGGGAACAGCCAAACCAACACCGTGGCACCAAGACGGGCCCTATTATTTTGTGGAAGGCACACAAACCGTAAGTTTTTGGGCGCCGGTTGATCCGGTAAAGGAAGCTTCGTTGCGCTGTGTTGCGGGGTCTCACAAATGGCCCCGCGCGGTTATGCCAACGCGTTGGCTTTCCGAAACAAGTTTTTATCCCAACCCCGAACTTTATATGCCCGTGCCTGATCCTGATGCTGAGCCTGAAAAATATAAAGTGGTGGAATGGGCGATGGAACCCGGTGATGCCGTGGCCTTTAATTATAAAACGCTGCATGGCGCGCGCGGCAATTTGGCGGGCACAAGGCGGCGGGCCTTTTCATTGCGACTGTTGGGCGATGATGCGCGATATGTATCCAGGCCCGGCCGCACGTCGCCGCCATTTCCGGGCCATGATATGATAGAAGGCCAACGCTTGCGCGAAGATTGGTTTCCGGTTTTGATCTAACGCTCATGCCGCTGCGTAAAGCCTTTATGAATTTTTCA
>JAYUHQ010000283.1:0-3682 GCA_043766895.1 Aestuariivirga sp. | reverse complement strand
TCTTGGGTCGAATCTAAAACTTCAACGGTGGCGGCATAATCGCGCACCAGATAAGTTAACTGTTCAATCAAATAGCGTTTAAAAAATGCTGGTTGGGTGACCGTGGTGGAATAAACCCCAGGCCCCTGGAATTTTGCAAAGGCCCTTGAAATCGAAGGCTGCAAACCGTCTGCCTCATAAGTCACGCGCAGTTGCGGATAGCAAAATGTGGCGCGTTCGGCGGCCGTGGGCATTTGGCGGGTTTTAAAATAACCCTGCAAACTTTGGTTCAAAGCCCCTGTTGCCGTCGCATGTTTTTCAATGAGCAGCTGAACTGCGGCTTCTGGAGATAGATTTTCATTTTTCATCGTGATGCACTAGCATAAAAAAATAAAATCAGGTAGCCACTCAATTCTTGGCGGGCCTGTAGCTCAATGGTTAGAGCTAGCGGCTCATAACCGCTTGGTTCCAGGTTCGAGTCCTGGCGGGCCCACCAACCAGTCCTGCACAGTTGTTCAATTGTGCGGTCACTGGACAATTCGCCCCATTTGCGGGCGTTTTCGGGCACTACGAGAGACGCGGTCTGGCGCTGAGACATCAACAGAGACGGTTCTTGGGTAGTTTTTGGGCCATCGTCTCAGTTCGCAATTTTGGGCTCCAGATGGTGGGGTGAGTACCATCATAAACTTTTACTGCTTTTGGACGATGTTCGGCTTTCCCGAAACCAGTCTGAGTAGGCCCAGACCACCACTCTATGGCTAGTGTGACTGATTATTTATCTGGTAATCTATCGTCCTGCCAGCAATGAAAAACGCCCAAAGAAATCACTAAACCATTCGGGCGTGTTTTAAAATCCCAGGAGGTCGCGTTGCTCGTTCCAGGCGATGGGCAGATTTTGCATGCGCAGCAGAGATTTTGCAGTGATCTCTGGCGATTGCTTGTCGGCAAGGATGGCACTGACAATGGAAGGGCACAGGAACGCAAGGGGGAGTTGTCGGCTGACTTCACTGGGAGGGATATGCTCGCGGATGGCAATGTCATTGATTGATGCCACTGCGCCAGATTTGAGATCCTCGAACCAGAGACGGGCTTTTGCAACTGTGCGAATAAGAACTTGGTCTGTTACCTTAACAGCCTCTTTAACAGCCTCTTTGCCGTTGTTGATGATGATTCTTGTTTCGACCCCACGTCGCTTCAGGATTATCGGAAAGGTGATCGAATAAGTTGCTTCGGCATTGGCATCTGAACTTTCCCCAGCATCCATAGGATTCAACAGTTGAACGCGCAACTGTTCCATATGCGTGAGCAGTCCTGCGATTTTGATCGCAATTGTTATTTGCCCAGTTTGCAGATCAACACGATCAATGATGGGCGCAAGGATGTGCAGCTGCTCTCTAAGATCGAATGATCTCAGCTTTTCCGTGAGTTGCTGACCACTGCTGAGAAACTGCTGGAGGATGTGGGCTTGCTCAGATTGACCCGAGCGATAGGCTTTCAGCATCAGCTGCATTTGGTGATTGTCTTCAAGTAAACTGACCAAGCCACTGACAACTGTCTGCTCCAGAACCGATGCGGGCAAGCGCCAAGCGGAAGGATCGCGGAGTTCAGCTTGATTCAGACGGGCTGAGATGTAATAGTAATAGCGCTTTCCCTGTTTGTTTGCATGAACTGGGGTCAGACGATCGCCCGTCTCATCAAAGACAAGACCTGTAAGCGGAAGCACTGGCGTTTGCCCTGACTTTTGTCCCCGGCGGTTGGGCAAGGCGGAGAGTTTGGACTGTACGCTGTCCCATAGATTGCGTGGCAAGATCGCTTCATGTTCACCAGCATAGATAGCTCCCTTGTGGGCAATCTCGCCGATATAAGCCCGGTAGTGCAGCAAAGCATGCAAGTTGCCCCGTGAGAATCGCCTGTTGCCTGATCGAAACCGGCCATCGCGATCATGCCTTACTTTCGTTCGAATCCCATTCTCATGGGCCCATCGCGTGAGGGACTTGGTGGATCCCAAGATCAAGTAGGCTTCGAACAGCTGGTGGACTTGTTTGGCTTCGGCGTGACTGATCACGAGCTTTTTATCGCAAACATCATATCCCAAGGGCGGGTGCCCACCCATCCACATGCCTTTCTTTTTGGATGCTGCGATCTTGTCGCGGATACGTTCGGCCGTGACTTCGCGCTCGAACTGGGCAAAGGATAAAAGGACATTAAGGGTAAGCCGTCCCATTGATGTCGTGGTGTTGAACTGCTGGGTTACCGAGACAAAGGATACGTCTCTGGCATCAAACACCTCAACCATTTTGGCAAAGTCGGCAAGGGCACGGGTCAAACGGTCGATCTTATAGACTACGATGACATCAATGAGCCCCGACTTGATATCGTCCAGCAAAATCTGGAGGGCAGGGCGCTCCATGCTGCCCCCGGAAAAGCCACCGTCATCATAGGCCTTAGGCACCAAGATCCAGCCCTCATGACGTTGGCTGACAATATATGCAGCACACGCTTCCCGCTGGGCATCGAGTGAGTTGAAAGCTTGATCAAGGCCTTCATCGGTCGACTTTCTGGTATAAATGGCACAACGCTTCTTAATCATAGCCTGAAGAACCTCATTCCCGACCAGTGGGCGCCTGTGATTGCCGAGGCCACCGCCGATAAGGATCCGTAGACTTCTCCATTCCAGCCAAACCCATCGGCCCTGACCTCAACGGAATGGCTCCTCCCCTGCCATTCGCGCACCAGCCGGGTTCCAGGCCGAAGGGCAATCGGTTGAGTTTTTGCTGGCAGCTTATCTCGCTGTGCTGGGCCTATCCTTTTTTTTTGTGCACTGTCCATTCTTCCGTTGGGGAGCAGCGTTTGGTCTGCATTCCCACCTGTATTCACGTAGGCCGTGTTCCCTCTGACCTTGGCTGAATCTGAAGCCTTATGCAGTAGCCGGAGATCCTGTCGCTTCAACCCGCCATAGTGCTGTTCTTGCAACGCGTAGGCAACAGCCCGCACCAGTAGGAGAGTGCTGGTTACCTTTGGCGGCGGACAACCGATGTATTTGATCCAGAGCTTCACCAGTTGCGCTCGCGGCAGCTGCGGCAGGTGCGCTAGATCAGCTAAAGCCATTGAGGCTGGAGATTGGTGAACCCTGCTCATGATGACGCCCCGTGTTCTACAATACGGTAACGCCGCTCACCGCCGGTCTTTTCATTCGAAATCGTCAGGCCTTTTCGCTTGCGGATCGTTCCCGATAGAAAGCCCCGCACACTGTGGGCCAGCCATCCGGTTGCATTCATCAACTCATTGATGGATGCCCCTTTGGCCCGGCGCAGAAGTGCAGTTATCTTTTCAGATTTTGTGACAGTAAGTTGAGTATCGCCGATTTGTTTAAGCTTGATCGGTGCTCCTGACTTTGCTGTTGTTCCCCGCTGCTGTTGTGTAGCACTGGCCATGATTATCTCCTGTTGTCGTTATGCAAAACCCAGAATTGGGTTGGCACTGCGACAAGCCCGACAATCGGGCGGAGAAGGAGAGGGCGTGGTGGCTTTCAGGGCCTGTACTTTAAAGCTTTGGCCTTTGGCACGCTTGTGAGTACAGCAATGCTCGGTTTCAAAAAGAAGTCCAGTCCTTTGTGCGCTAGAAATGGAGGGAGGCGTGACGGCTCACTTGG
Source organism: Aestuariivirga sp. (assembly GCA_043766895.1). Taxonomy (GTDB): domain Bacteria; phylum Pseudomonadota; class Alphaproteobacteria; order Rhizobiales; family Aestuariivirgaceae; genus Aestuariivirga. Next base: position 51 of record JAYUHQ010000283.1, on the reverse strand, counting down.
CCCAAAACGCCATGGGGTTGCAGGCCACATTATGACGTTCCCCACTATAGG
>JAYUHQ010000282.1:0-1285 GCA_043766895.1 Aestuariivirga sp. | reverse complement strand
TGGCCGAACAGGCATTGGCGGCCATTCCAGATTATTGGAAGCAGATGAGCGCGCAGCGCGTTTCGTTTTCATCAACTGTTTTGGGTGGCCCCATTGGTGGCATCGTTTTGGCGCGCGATGAAGAAGATGCAATTGCGTTTTGCAATGAATATGCGGCCGAACATTTGGAAGTTTTATCCAAGGAACCCTTTGCCTATCTCGGTCGCCTTGAACACGCTGGCGAAATTTTGTTGGGCGAATACACTCCCACCACGCTCGGCAATTACGTGATTGGCCCCAATCACGTACTGCCCACCAGCGGCTGGGCGCGCACGGCCTCGGCGGTTTCGGTGTTTGATTTCTTGAAGCGCAATTCCATCGCCTATGTCACCAGCAAAGGCTACCCCGACCTCGCCAAACATGCTCATGCACTTGCAACCTATGAAGGCTTTGACGGCCACGCCAATGCGGTTTCCGAACTTCGCAATAAGATTTTGAAGCTTCCCGCCAACTGATTTTTAGATACGGATCAGCGTTTTAAGACCAGAGACTTGGTTGGCCGCAATCCTCGCATAGGCGGCGGGAACGTCGTCCAATGTAATTTCGCGATCGATCAGTTGGTCGATCATATTGGCGCAGGCTGGCAAAAGGGAAATGGCTGCTGGCATTTCATTCTGGAACGCATGACAGCCGATCAAGGCCAATTCGCGCTCAACGAGTACGTTTGGATCAAACTCCAGTTTCCCATGGGAAATGCCGACAAGCGCAATATTTGCGCCGCTCGGCACGCAATTCAATAGTGCCTGCAGTGCTTGGATACTTCCCGTAGAGTCGATGGCAGCGGTGAGCTTACGACCTTGTAAAATTCCTTTGATGTGTTCGGCGTCTAAAGTCGCAACTTGCGCGTTGGTCACTTGCGCCACGCTTTCAGCCCTCGCGGCGTTTCGATCAACCACAAGAATTGGGCCAACATGTTGATGAGCAAGGATTACCGCTGCCAAGCCGCCGATTGGGCCGCAACCAACAATCAATACAGGTTCGTGAGGCATCAACCGCAAGCGGTTGATGGCGTGAAGCGCCACGGCAAAGGGCTCGGCCATCGCAGCTATTTGGGGCGCAAGACCCGACGGAATTTTATGAAGCAGTTTGGCAGGCAAATTTACAAGTTCTGCAAAGCAGCCATCACAAGCTTCGCCGATAAAACCAAGGGTTTGACAAAGATGGTTTTGGCCTAATTGGCAGGCGCCACAGTGACCACACCAAAAACGGGAGTCAGCGACAATCATATCGCCAACTTCGATATTCT
>JAYUHQ010000281.1:0-24935 GCA_043766895.1 Aestuariivirga sp. | reverse complement strand
GAGCCGTGGCTCCCGCTTGTGCCGCCGATAACAACAGAACCGGCATTCCCCCGCGTGCCGCCACTTCCAAACAGGCGCAGGCATCTTCCGCAAAATTTAAAGGCGGCACCACGAAGCAATTTGATTGCGAAACAAATGGCCGCTCGCGCCATTTTTTCTCACCACCGGCCACATAGTGTAAAATTTGCAAACACTCTTCCACATGACCTGGCTCCACCATCGATGTGCCCACATGTTTTTGCGTACCAGCTAAACAGGCATACAGAGTATTAATATCCAAATCATGCCCATTCAGCATATCCCGCGGTGTGATAGAACGTTGGAAGTAGTGAATGTGCTCACATTGGTCGACAATTCGCGCCGCGTCATAAAGATCAGCCAGATAAGACTCGCGGTAAGAATTGGATTCAATCTCAACGATGTGAACAGCAGCGCCCGCCGTGCCAAAATAAACCTTGTTGCCCCAAGGCTCCATATCAAGCTGGGGCTTTCTGGCGTGCAGAACAAAATTCTTGGCGCATGATGCCAAAATATCTTCAACCAATGCTGGTGGAATGCACAGCCGCCCATTGTCACGCATGAAACAGCCACGCGCCGTCATCGCTTCAATGCAAGACGGAATGGCCCGCGCCAAGCCCACATCGTTCAAAAGCTTCAACGCGGTTTGATGAATGCGCACCATATCAGCATCTTTCAGCGGCTTATATTGCCCGCCAACCATGCCGGGTTTCACCGCGGCCTTTGCCATGGGAATAGCTGTTGATCGCAACAATTTTCGCGCGTCGCGCCCACCCCGGCGCTTGGTTACATCTTCAACTAATGACATTTTAAAACCTCAAATATTTTCATCAATCTGCCCGTGTTTGCAAAAACTTCAAAGCGGCAGTTCTTTGTTTGGATGTTGAGATAAATTCACCATAAGGCATACTCTCAATCCAGAGTATTTCCATGCTATCCCTCTTTCCAAACCAAAAACAGGTGAATTATTTGGCCCGCCGCGATCTTCCACCACTCCGTGCTTTAACTGCTTTTGAGGCCGCCGCCCGTTTGGGGTCTTTTCGCATGGCCGCTGGCGAATTGGGGATAACGCGTTCTGCTGTCAGCCATCAGGTGAAATTGCTGGAACAGCGCCTCGATGTGCAACTGTTTCGCCGTGATGCAAGGCGCGCTGAACTCACCCAAGCTGGCCAAACTTATTTCCCCAAAGTGCGTGATGCCTTTGACGAGATTGAGGCCCAAACCCGGGCGCTGCGCCCCGCCAACACTGATAAAGAACTCACCATCCAAGTTTACGTAACCGTTGCGCTGAAATGGCTGATACCTCGTTTGCATGATTTCGAGCGCAAATTTCCTGATACAAAAATCAGGCTTTCAACATCATATTTTGATTGGGATTTTGATGAACGTAATGTTGATGTGGGCTTAATCCTTGCTCGCAATCAATTGCCCGGCCATTATTATCGGCCGCTGTTTAAATCGTTTTTGGTGCCGGTGTGTTCACCCAAATTGAAACTCACATCACCCAAGGATTTAAAAAACGCCAAGTTGATTGATGTTTATACCGCTGAAGAAGATTGGCAACAGTGGCTGGATGCGGCGGGCGTTGAAAATGTCAAGCCAGCCAATCGCTTGTCAGTGGATAGTTATATTCTCAGCCAAGAAGCCGCCATTGAGGGCAGGGGTGTGGCCATGACTATTGGCCCCTTCGCCCATGAAGATATTAAGCTTGGCCGCTTGGTTCAACCGTTTCCCTTGCGGGTGCCCCACAAACACAACTGGTATTTCGCCTGTGCGGCCGCCAACAAAACCAAAAACAAAGTAAAGCGTTTTGAAGATTGGTTGGTCAAACAAGTGGCCGCCGATTCCAGTTTGGAAGCGCTGTGATGTGTCCTGCCAAGAAGTCCCCCCGCAGTCTTTCTGACAGCTCCCCCAACGAGTTGGGAGAGCGTAGAGATTTTCGCCCTCCCTCAGCTTCGCTGGGGGAGGTGCCCGAAAGGCAGAGGGGGCCCTTCCTGCACATAATTCAATCTAAGGATCTGCAACCATGACGACTGTACCTGAACCAGCTCCCGCCTCTGAAATTCGCCGCGCCCGCCGTGGCGGTGCCCGCTCCAACCCCGGTGCGGGCGGTGGTGCCGTCATCCCTCAGCTGCCAACACGCAAGGTCAAACGCATGTTTGCCCCCACCAACATCATCTCGGCAGATGAAGAACAGTCAATCCATCTTGCTTCGCTCAAAGTATTGGCGGAAATCGGCATGGATTTTCTGGATGAGCAAGCCCGCGATATGTGGAAAAAGGCCGGTGCCACAATTGAAAATGAACGCGTGCGCTTTGACCCCGGACTGCTGGAAGAGCTAATTTCACACGCGCCTTCAGAATTCACCGTCCATGCCAGAAACCCCGCCCACAACATGCAAGTTGGTGGCAACAACATGGTGTTCGGCACAGTGGGTTCGCCGCCCTCGTGCCATGATGTCGATGGTGGCAGGCGCACGGGAAACCGCGCCGATTATCAAAAGTTTTTAAAACTAGGCCAGCATTTTAACGCCATTAATTTCAGCGCGGGCTATCCGGTTGAACCTGTTGATCTGCATTCGGGCATCAGACATTTGGAAGCCTTGCGCGATATGGCAACGCTGATGGATAAGCCGATGACGGCATATTCCTTGGGTGCTCACCGCATTCAAGATGGGCTTGAAATTGCGCGTCTGGCGCGGGGTGTTTCGCATGAACAGTTTGAGCGTGAACCCACGCTGACAACCATCGTCAACACCAATTCGCCCCTGAAGCTTGATGCCTATATGATCAACGGCATCATGGAAATGTCGTCGCGGGGCCAAGTGGTGTGTGTCACCCCCTTCACGCTGGCGGGCGCCATGGCGCCAGTCACTATGGCGGGCGCTGTGGTTGAACAAAACGCTGAAGCTTTGGCAGGCATTGCCTTTACGCAGCTGGTTAAAAAGGGTGCGCCGGTTATCTACGGCGGCTTTACCTCGAATGTGGATATGAAGTCCGGCGCACCTGCGTTCGGAACGCCAGAATATATGAAGGCCGTTATGGTGGGTGGCCAAATGGCCAGGCGTTATAACTTGCCATACCGCACATCCAACACCTGTGCCGCCAATATGATGGACGCGCAGGCCGCCTATGAAAGCGTGTTCTCGCTCTGGGCTTTGACCATGGGTGGGGGCAATTTCATCATGCATGGTGCGGGCTGGCTTGAAGGCGGCTTGGTTGCCAGTTTCGAAAAATTCGTGATGGATGTAGACTTGATTCAAATGGTGAGCGAATTTCTGCAACCCCTTGAAACCACTGAAGATGCTTTGGGTGTGGAAGCCATTCGCGAAGTTGGCCCCGGCGGGCATTTCTTTGGTGCCCAACACACTTTGCAACGGTATTCCAACGCCTTTTATCAGCCGATTATTTCGGATTGGCGCAACAATCCGCAATGGTTGGCCGCGGGCGCGCCCGATGCGTTGAAACGCGCCAACACAGTTTACAAGCAAGCCTTGGCCGAATATCAACAGCCCTATATGGAAGATAGCATTCGTGATGGGTTGAATGATTTTGTTGATCGCAGATTGCGCGAAGGCGGAGTGAAAACCGATTTCTAAAGTTCTGGTCATTGGCGGCAGCAATATGGATATCAAGGCCAAAACCTTGGCCGCCCATGTATTAGCAACATCTAATCCGGCTTTAATCATCACCAAACCCGGTGGTGTGGCCCGCAACATTGCCCATAATTTGGCAAGGCTTGGGGTCGAAACCACGTTGCTCAGCGTTGTTGGCAACGATGCCAATGCCCAAGCCATCATCGAAGCAACAGCCACTGCCGGCGTGAACATCAACCACATCATCCGCGCCCCTGCGGCCACAGGCATATATTTGGCCTTGCTTGATAAAAGCGGAGAGTTGGTGAGTGCAGCTTCAGACATGGAGTGCCTACAGTTCCTTTCAAAAGAACATATAGAGAACATATGGCCGGAAGTCAAGGAAAACAGTTTCGTGATTTCTGATTGTAACTTAAGTATTGAAACACTTGATGAAATTGCCGTTCACGCGGCATCCCACCTGGTCATTGAACCGGTATCTGTGGCAAAATCTGTGAAGATTTTACAGCTTTTGCAGCAGCATAAAGTTTTCCTTGCCACCCCAAACCTTGATCAGATTGAAGCCCTTACAGGCACGCGCAATCCTGAATCAGCCGCAAAAGTGCTGCACAAATTGGGTCTGCGCAATGTTGTCATTCATGCCGGACAGCAGGGGGGTTTCGCCTCGGACGGTAAAACCTTCACCCACATTCCATCCCAAGCAAAAACCATTGTGGATGTTACAGGTGCGGGAGATGCTGCAAGTGCGGGTCTGGTTTATGGCCTTGCCCAAAACATGCCACTGGCAAAAGCCGCAGAACTTGGGCAAACAATGGCCGCAAAAGTAATTGCGTCAGAACTATCAACATTGGAATAAAATGCTCAAATTTTCTCCCGCTGTTAAATCCGCCCTCGCCAAAGGCAAGCCTGTTGTGGCCTTGGAATCAACCATCATCGCCCACGGAATGCCGTTTCCACAAAATTTTGAAATGGCCAAAAAAGTGGAAGCGATCATCAAAGATCACGGCGCAACACCCGCCACAATCGCCATCATTGATGGCCAATTGCGCGTGGGCCTTTCTGAAACTGAACTTGAACTGTTCGCGAAATCAGGCCCACAGATTATGAAAGTGTCGACGCGTGATTTGCCTTTTGTGGTTTCGCAAAAACTCAATGGCGCAACCACAGTGGCCTCCACCATGCGCATTGCCGCCATGGCCAAAATTGCCGTTTTTGCAACTGGCGGAATGGGCGGCGCACATCGCGGCGCTGAAAAAACCTTTGATATTTCAGCAGACCTTCCCGAATTTGCCCAATCGAATGTGGCCGTGGTGACGGCAGGCGCCAAAGCGATATTAGATTTGGCGCTAACGTTAGAAACGCTAGAAACCTTGGGCGTTCCCGTCGTTGGTTTTGGCACAGATGAATTTCCGGCATTTTACTCGCGTGTTTCGGGCCTGAAAACGCCAATGCAATGTTCTGATGCCTACGAAGTTGCGGCGCTCATGAAAGCCAAATGGAAAATGAAATTGCAAGGCGGTCTTGTCATTGCCAATCCAATTCCACTGGCCTTTGAAATTCCCGCCGCTGAAATATCTCCCATCATCGAAAAAGCCATTGCAGAGGCCAACCGCAAAAATATTTCAGGAAAAAATCTTACACCATTTTTGTTGCAGCATTTGGCAACTGTGACAAGCGGAAGATCACTTGCAGCCAACATCGCGCTCGTTGAAAACAATGCGATCGTGGCAGCAAAAATCGCAGTGGCCTATAGCCAATAACGATAGACGTAAATTCCGGTCATCAAAACGCCCGCGCTGATAATTGCTGCGCGTACGATTTTTGGGTCAACCACTTTGGTCAGTTGAATGCCCAAAGCGCCACCAATCACTGTGCCGATCATCATCACCAAAGTGTGGCGCCAATCAATCAAGCCAAACCATTGGAAAAAGAAAATGGCCGTGGCATTGGTTAAAAACGCAAACAGGTTTTTGAGTGCGTTCAACGAACGAAGCTCTAAACTGCTGGTGGCACTTAAAACTGAAAGAATAATTACGCCCGCACCAGCACCAAAATATCCGGCATAGATTGCCACAGGAAGCAACAACACTTGGCGCAGTTTTGCATGGTCGCTTCCGCCACCCAAAATGCGGCTTAAGAATTTTTGAATTGATTTTGAAAATGCAAACAACAAAGTTGCAATGCCAATGAGTGCGGGCACCGAATTGGTGAAGGTCTTTTCAGGTGTAACCAAAAGCAACCAAGCGCCAAGCGCGCCACCCATGATCGCCACAACTAGGGTCAAGCGAAATGCTTTGTCATCTTTCGGTAATTTTTGCAGATCACTGAGAAAACCAACGCCGTTGCTGGACGTCACGGCCATGGCATTTGAGGCATTGGCAACAATGGGTGGCAGGCCAGCAAACAACAACGCAGGAAACGTAAACAATGAAGCCCCGCCCGCCATTGAATTGGCCAAGCCTCCCAAAATACCTGCACAAATCATCAGGATAACTGTATAAAAATTCATGTGTGCCGCCTTCAAACAATCATAGTAATAGGTGTGCAGATCACTTACCTATAGCGACAGTGCGCAACTAAAGAAAAGCAGCAAAAACTTCATATGGATCAAATCCAACCTTATCTTGATTATTTCGGCAATCATCCCAATTGGGCAATTGCAGTGGTATTCCTCATCGCCATGGGCGAGGCGCTGTTGGTGATTGGCCTGTTTGTGCCATCCACTGCGGTGTTGATTGGGGCAGGGGCATTGGTGGGCACGGGCAAGTTGCCATTTTGGCCCATCATGATTGCAACCACCATCGGCTGCATCACCGGTGACCAATTGTCATATTGGGCAGGCCGTATGTTTGGTGATCGTTTGCGAAATTTATGGCCCTTGAAAAACTATCCCCACCTTCTGGCCAAGGGCGAAGACTATGTAAAAAATCATGGTGGAATTTCGATTGCTTTGGGCCGCTTCGTGCCCGGTATAAAATCGGTGGTGCCCGGAATTGCTGGCATGTTCGGCATGGGGCAAATGTTCTTTTTATCAATCAACGTTGTCTCTGGCATTGCTTGGGCGGCATTGCATTTATTGCCGGGCGTGGTGTTGGGCCAAGCCCTAGCGTTGGCGGGTGAATTGAGCGGTCGCTTGCTGATTGTCTTGCTGGTGTTGCTTTCAATTTTGGCTGTTGCCGGTTGGTTGATCAGGTTGCTGGCGGCCAGCATCAGCCCTTATCGCAAAGCGTTGCAGGGTCGCATCTCGCGCTGGGCAAAATCAAAATCTTCACCATCAATGAAAAGATTTGGCGCAGTGATAGCGCCGCAAAACCCAAATTCAGTATTGCTCATTTTGCTAATCGCGTTGGGGTTGGCTGCAATTGTGGCACTGATAGATTTGCTTTCAGGCTTGGTGCTTCGCCAAGCTGTGGGCAATTTTGATCATTCGCTTTTCAATTATTTCAGCGAACTTCGTTCCATTCCCGGCGATGAGCTTTTTGTGCGCATCACAATGTTGGGCGACGAGCCTGTGCTTTATGCAGTGGCCGCAGTTCCTATCATTTGGTTCTTGTTTATAAAAAATTGGCGTGCGGCAATTGCCACGTTTGTTGCTGTCGCCGCAGCAAAGCTCGTTTTGCTTGGTTTTAATTTTGAATTTAATTCGCCCGGCGTTGAAGCCGCGCGCCTTGGCTTTAAATTTCCCAGCAGCCATGCCTTGATGTCGGGAACCGTATTGGGTGTTCTGGGAGTTTTGGGTGCGCGCGGGATTGGCAGATGGAGCCAAGCATTAATCGTTGCCTGTTGCGCCATGGCCGTAATTGCCATTTCATTTTCACGGCTATACTTGGGCGTCAGTTGGTTCAGTGATATCGTTGGCGGCATCTTAATTGCCAGCATTATTGCGGTGATTTATTCCGTTGCAATTGCCACAATTCATCTGGGTCGCTTTAGGCCAATGGCGCTGTTGGCCACATCTGCTGTTGTTTTATTCATTGCTGGCGGCATCAATATCCAAAATAATTTCGATAAAAAAGCTGAACGTTATCAACCGATCAACAAAATGGTTAGTTACAGCCAAGTTGAATATTTGGCCTGGGGGTGGAGCAAAATTCCCGGCCAACGCATCAACCTTGTGGGTACACCGTCCGAGGCTTTTGTAATCCAATGGGTGGGTTCATTGTCCAGTTTGAAGGTCGCATTGGCGCGAGACCATTTCACCTTGTGGGATAAATGGGGTTGGCGCGATGCATTGCCTTATCTCAATCCCAATGCCGCCTTGGTCAATTTGGCGCCGCGTCCTGCGGTTCACGAAGGCTTAAAAGCGAAATTAACTGGCACACTTTTTGATCAAACTCATAACCCTGAGCGGATTGTGCTTCGTGCCTTTCAATCCAATGTTCGCGTATTGGCGACAACGGCCGAAAGGGTTTATCTGATCAATGTTACACATGAGAATTTGAAACCAAATCTCGGCATGTTTGCGGTGCCCAGCGATGAGGCAATCAATGCTGATGAAATGGCCGCGATTTTGAAAACCCTTACCGATGATCCGCAAATTGAAACATTGGCCCGCAACGTGCTGGCAGGCCACCCTGTGTTGATTTTGAAACCGAAATCTTAGCTGGATTTTGGCCAAACCTTCCGCCATATTCCGCTCAAATTTAATGCCTAAAATGAGTCACCTCAAAGAAGATTGATATGCAAGTGTTGAAACAGTTTTTTACATGGTGGAACGGCCAAACTTTGAACACGCGCTTTTTTACATGGCGCAAAGGCACATTTGTGGGCCAAGATGAGTTGGGCAACAGCTATTACAAAGCAAAATCTGCCATTCCTGATTCAATCCCTGAGCGTCGTTGGGTAATTTACAAAGGCTATTCTGAGGCATCGCAAGTGGGGCCAGGTTGGCATGGCTGGCTTCATCACCGGGTTGATGTTGCACCCTCGCAAGAGGCTTATGAACCACGCGAATGGCAAAAACCTCACCAAGAAAATCTAACGGGTTCTTCTGGTGCTTATCATCCGCCCGGCTCGATCGCCGTGGGTGGAAAGCCCCAAAGCCGTGACCCAGACTATCAAGCATGGAAGCCTGAATGAACGCCACAAAACTTGAAACGCTGGTGGGCGCAATTGTTGTTCTTGCAGCACTTGGTTTTTTCATTTTTGCTGCCAAGGCATCTGGTTTTGGCGGGGGCATGGGCGGTTATCGGGTAAGCGCCCAGTTTGACAATGTTGACGGTGTGGCCGTGGGTTCCGATGTGCGCGTTGCCGGCATTAAAGTGGGCACAGTTGTTGGCCAACATTTAGACCCTAAATCTTATCAGGCGCAGATTGATATGGTGCTGCAGCCACAAATTCAATTGGCTGAAGATACATCTGCAAAAATTACGTCAGAAGGCTTGCTGGGTTCAAAATTTGTGGCCTTGGAACCAGGCGGTGCTGATGGCAAACTTACCGAAGGCAGCGTTATCAGCTATACTCAAGGGTCGGTTGATATTTGGTCTTTGATTAGCCAAGCGATGTTTTCAAAGTCGGGCTCGTCACCAGCGCCTGCCCCAAAGCCCGTTGATCCGGCTGTAACCCCCAAACCATGAGACAACTTATGTGGGGTGGTGCGGTGCTGATGCTGTTGAATGGCACAGCCTTGGCCGAAGTAAAAACCAACCCTATCGCGCTGTTTGCGGGCCTTGATAAAATCATGGGCTTAACCACCAACTTTGAAGCAAAAATTGGTGAAGAAAAAAAGTTTGGCGGGCTTATTGTTAAAGCCGATGTGTGTGACACTAGGCCGATTACGGAAGACCCCAAAACTGTGGCCTTTGTTGAAGTTGATGAACAGCTGACCGATGGTTCACGCAAGCGGATTTTTTCGGGCTGGATGTTTGCTGAAAGCCCCGGCCTGAATGCCGTTGAACACCCGCTCTATGATGTGTGGCTAACCGGTTGCCGTGATCCGAATGCGCCGCCGCCGCCAGTTGAAACCGCGCCAGATCTGTCGACATTGCAAGACCAGATTGACAATGGCGACAAGCCGCCACCGGATTGATCAGCCTAGGTTTTTTGTTTGAGGTGCGGCCCATGCCAAAACTGTTTCGGCGTTTTGGTCTTCGTTAAAAGCTGAAAAATTTGCTTCGCCGTCCAGCGCTTCGTCTAAAATCGGCCGATAGGCTTCTTTTGAAATTGTATAACAGCCAAATTGTTCAAGATGCGGGTTCAAGAATTGCGCGTCGAGCAATTGAAAGCCACCAAAATTCAACCGTGCCACCAAATGCACCAACGCCACTTTTGATGCATCGGTTGCGCGCGAAAACATGCTTTCACCAAAAAACACGGCACCAATGCGCAAACCATAAAGCCCACCAACCAACTGGCCATCTTTCCAGGTTTCGACTGAATGACAACAGCCCATGGTGTGCAACTGACCATAAAGTTTTAGGATGCGGTGGTTAATCCATGTCTCATCGCGGTCAGTGGTTTTTTCGGCGCAACATTTCATCACTGTTTCAAAACATGTATCAATACGGATTTCAAATCCGGCATGGCGCACTGATTTGCGCAACGATTTTGAAATGTGAAATTTATCGAGCGGAATAACACCGCGTTCATCAGGTTCTACCCAATAAAGCGCCGGGTCGTCAGCGCTTTCCGCCATTGGAAATATGCCTGCCGCATAAGCTTTCAACAAAACTTGCGGCGTAATCGAATTCATTTTTCCGTTCGGGCCAAAAACTTTTCAAGCCAATGTATATCGTAGTTGCCGTCTATGATGTCGCGCTCGTTCAACAACCGTTGAAACAACGGAATGGTGGTTTCAACGCCTTCGATCACAAATTCAGACAAAGAACGTTTCAAACGCATCATGCATTCAGCGCGCGTTTTGCCAAACACAATCAACTTGCCAATCAAGCTGTCATAATAGGGCGGAATGCGATAGCCCGAATACAGCGCTGAATCGATGCGCACACCGAGCCCACCCGGAAAATGCACAGCATCAACTTTGCCCGGAGATGGCGCAAAGGTTTGGGCATTTTCAGCGTTGATCCGACATTCAATGGCGTGGCCCGCAAATTGAATATCGCTTTGCTTGTAAAGCAGTGCAGCACCTGATGCCACGCGGATTTGCTCTTGCACAAGATCAAGCCCGGTGATCATTTCTGTAACCGGATGTTCAACCTGCAAACGGGTGTTCATTTCAATGAAATAGAATTCGCCATTTTCATATAGAAACTCAATCGTGCCAACACCTTCATATTTCAAATCGCACATGGCATTGGCCACGCGGTTGCCAATGGTGCTGCGTTGTTCGGCATTAAGTGCGGGTGAAAAAGCTTCTTCCCACACTTTTTGGTGGCGGCGCTGCAGTGAACAATCACGTTCACCCAAATGCACAGCACGGCCTTGGCCATCACCCAACACTTGAATTTCAATGTGGCGTGGTTTTTGTAAATATTTTTCAATGTAAACTTCGCCATTGCCAAAAGCCGCTTTGGCTTCTGATTGCGCTGTAGAAACCGCCAGTTCCAATTCGCTTTCGTTGTTGGCAACTTTCATACCGCGCCCGCCGCCGCCCGCGGTGGCTTTGATGATGACAGGATAGCCAATATCCTTGCCCACTTTGCGCGCTTGGGCAACGTCGGCAACGCCACCTTCAGAACCCGGCACAACGGGAATGCCCAAGGCCTTGGCCGTGCGCTTGGCTTCAATCTTATCGCCCATGGTGCGAATATTTTCAGGCGAGGGGCCAATAAACTTAATGCCATGCTCGCCCAAAATTTCTGCAAACTTGGCATTTTCAGAAAGGAAGCCATAACCCGGGTGCACGGCCTCTGCGCCCGTAATCTCGCAAGCCGCCACAATCGATGGAATACTTAAATAGCTGTCTTTGGCCGGTGGTGGCCCAATGCAAACACTTTCATCAGCCAGCTTCACGTGCATTGCATCTGCGTCGGCCGTGGAATGCACGGCCACGGTTTGAATTCCAAGCTCGCGGCAGGCACGCAAAACCCGAAGGGCAATTTCGCCGCGGTTAGCGATAAGAATTTTTTCAAACATTGCTTATTCAATCACCATCAACACTTCGCCAAATTCAACCGGCTGGGCGTTGTCGATCAACACTTTCACCAACTTGCCAGATTTTGGTGCCATAATTTGATTCATGGTTTTCATTGCTTCAATGATCAACAACGTTTGGCCCTGTTTGACATTTGAACCCAAAGCAGCAAACACGGGCGCTTCAGGCGATGGGCACAAATAGGCCGTGCCCACCATGGGGGATTTGAGCGGCGTTCCAGCAACTTCAATCGGCTGGGCGGCAACGGGCGCCGCAGCAACAGGTGCCGCTGGGCTATGGCTTGGCGCTGCGTGATGCATCATGGGTGCGGCCTGCATTTGCCGCGACACGCGAACACGTGCACCCTTATGATCAAGCTCAATTTCCGATAAGCCAGTTTCGTTCAAAATCTCCGCCAATTTGCGGATCAGGCTCAACTCGCCTGATTCTGCTTTAACGGGGGCGGCGGGTGTTTTCTTCTTGGCAGGCATTATGCTTTTCCTGTGCTCTTCAATATGCTGGAAAGGCCTTCCAGCGCTAATTCATAACTTGTAGGCCCAAAACCGCAAATGACGCCATGGGCCACGGGCGATATATAACTGTGATGGCGAAAACTCTCGCGTTTGTAAACATTGCTTAAATGTACTTCAATGGTGGGCAGGCCCACCGCTTTAATGGCATCATGCAACGCAACCGATGTGTGCGTATAAGCGCCAGCATTGATCACAATGCCCAAAGCGCGTTCGCGCGCGTCATGGATGTGGTTGACCAATTCACCTTCAATGTTGGTTTGGCGAAAATCAATTTCAAATCCCAAAGATTTTGCCTTGGCCGAACAGGCTTTTTCAATCGAAGCCAAAGTGTCGTGGCCATAAATCTCAGGCTCACGCGTGCCAAGCAGGTTGAGGTTGGGCCCATTTAAAACAAAAATAGTCGTCATGGCGCTGTTATAGCTGTGCCAAAGCCATTTGAAAACGATCTAATTCCAAAACTCAACTCATTGACTTAGCAGAGCTTGCAGCCGCCGTTCGCACGAACGCCAGCAATGGCCGCCATCAGCACATCCTTTTGCTCATAACCAGGAAACAGTGTTCCATCCACGATAAATGCCGGTGTTCCGGTGATCAACAATGCTGCGGCCAGCTGTTGGTTTTTCACCAGTGTTGCAGCAATTTCAGGCGACTTCATATCAGCCTTCATTTTTGCCACATCAATGCCAATTGATTTTGCGGTGGCATCGGTGCTTTGCGGCGTAACTTTGCCTTCAGTAGCAAACAACGCTTGGTGAAATTCCCAATACTTGCCTTGTTTGACAGAAGCCATAGCAGCCCTTGCGGCATATTCAGAGCCTTCGCCAAAAATTGGAAATTCTTTCATAATGACACGAACCTTTTTGTCGGTGCCAACGATGGCTTGCATTTCTTTGACACTTTTGCGGCACCAGCCACAATTGTAATCCATAAATTCAACAACGGTCACGTCGCCCTTGTCGCTGCCGGCAATTGAGTCACCGGCATTGTGGAAAATATCTTTGGCATTGCTTGAAAGCACATTGGCGCGGGTTTCAACTTCTGCCTTTTTATCTTTTGCATCTAATGCGTTGGCCATTTCGCGCAAAATTTCAGGGTGTTGTACCAGATAGGTGCGCACAAGCTTTTGCAGCTCATCTTGTTGGGCGGGCGTAAATGAATCGGCATGCGAAGGAAGTGCCAACCCCAAGCCCAAAACCAAAGCGGCAAAAAGTGAAATAATATGGCGCATAACATTCTCCTTCAATTCGTTTACAATGCCGCAAAACCAAACGGCACCCCAATCACAATTACTTGACTATTTCTTATTCGCAAAATTCAAAATGTCACTGGCCCGCAACCATTCTGGGCTGCCGTGTTTAAAATATTTTTGTGCAATCGTGGCTTTTTCAATTGCCAGTTGGCGATCGCCCACTGAATAAGCAAATTCTGCCGTAGCCAGTTCAGCTTCTGGCAACTTGTTTTGAAGGCCATAGGCTTGTGCCAAAAATTTATAAATTTCAGGTTCGCCGGGTTCTGTTTGCTGGGCTGCCTTAAGAAGCAAAACCGCTTGGGCCGCATGCGCTGGGTTTTCAGAGCCAAGCAAAACCTGTGCGTGCAAAATTTGCAAAAGCCCATTGCCCGGCAAGATGGCGCGCGCTTTAACAATGGCGGCTAAGCCTTCGTCTGCCCGACCGTTTTCCAAATAGGCTTGCGCTTTCAATTCCCAAAAATATGGGTCTTGCGGCAGTTCATCTGTCAAACTTTTGATAATGGGCAATGCGTTGGTCATGTCCCCGCGCCGAAACAGCGCAATGGCATGGGCATAGCGCGCCGGCAAGGATTTGTCTGAAACGGGATAGCGTTGATAAACCGCTTGCGGCTGTAAAAAGCCAATCAGTTTTGCTTGGGCCAATTTGTGCCGCAACATCAATGCGGGGCTATCTGGTTTGTTATAGCTGGCCGAAGCTTTGGCCGTTGCTTCCAATGTGCGCAACCGATCAAAGGGCATGGGGTGGGAATAGGCATAAGGGTCTGCCCCATGGGTTGAAGCCAGCGACTCATCTGCCAAAACCCGAAACAAATCCAACATGCCCTTGGCACTTTGCCCCGTGGCATCAAGATAGCGCAGCGCAGATTCATCTGCCGTTGCTTCCATCGCCCGTTGATAAACCAAAAAGCCACGCTGTGCCGCTTGTTGGGCACCCAGCACAACGCCTTGGCCCGCTTGGGCGGCAGTTGCATTTCCGGTCATGGCCCCGCCCACAATAGCGGCAATGCCAAACACGGTGCCGATGATTGATTCTGTGCTGGCCCTTGCCAATTCGCTGTTCATCTTGGCCAAATGGCCTCCAGCAATATGGCCAGACTCATGGGCCAAAACCCCAATCACTTCGTTTGGCCTGTCAGAGCGAATTATCAATCCAGCGTTAATAAAAATGCGCTGGCCGCCGGCCACAAACGCGTTAATGCTGGTATCGCCAATCACCACAACTTTGGCGGCATTGGAATTGATGCCAGCCACTTTGAAAATGGGCTTGGCATAAATGCGCAACAAACCTTCAATTTCAGCGTCGCGAATAACACCGGCTCCCTGGTTGCGATTTTTTCGGTCGCTCTCATCAGGAACTGCAAATGCTGAATGTGCTGTGAATACTGCAGCAAGAAATAACGCTAAGGGGCGGGTAAATTTCACTTTGTTTTCAAGCTTTCCTTAAAGCCATTTTTATTGCCAAAACCGGGCGTTGGGCTGGCCCTTTTTATCGAGATGCCCGCTTTCGCGGGCACTCTGTTCTTGTCGAAAAATTGCGGCACCACCAAGGCGGCTATTTCTTGCTCCACCAACCACCTTTGCGTTCTTTCACCTCTGCTGAAACGGTTGGTGCTGGCGGTTGCCATTTACGCACCTCTGGCTCGGGCACAAAATCTGGAACATGGATCACAACAGGTTGCGGGGCAGGGGCTGGCACAAAAGTTTCCATGCGGGCCGGACGTTCCTCACGTGGTTCTTCAGCACGGGGTGGACGCTCACCGCGTGGCTTGTCACCACGATCAGCATTTCGGTCACCGTTCCTGTCACGATTGCGGCCAAACTTGCCGCGTCTGCGGCCACGCTTTTCTTGGCCGCCACGATCGGCTTGGGCTTCTTCGCCAGCGTCGCCGACAGTTTCAGGCGCATCCACAACATTTGATTCAACACTGTTGGGTGCTTCATCGTCTGATGCCGCTTCACCATTGTCGTCGCTGGCTTGTGTGGTTTGTCCATTCGCTTCATCACGGCGATTGCCTCGTCTGCCACGGCGACGCCTGCGGCGTGTGCCATCGCGTTCGGAAGTTTCGCCGTTGGTTTCAACCGCGCTCTCTTCACGAGGTTCGGTTGACGCTTCAACAGCATCTTCTGAAGCTTCTTCCATTTCCTCTTCGATCACGTCTTCTTCAACTTCAGGCTCTGTGCTGAAAGCTGAATCCATTTGCACAGGTGCAGACGCAATGCGGCGTTGAATTTTTTCACGATCAGGGGCGCGTTCAATAATGGCCTGTGTGCCGCGCATATCTTCAGCGCCGGGCACCAAGAATATTGAAATGCCATAGATTGTTTCTAAGCTCAGCAAACTATCGCGCTTTTCATTGAGCAGATAGAAAGCAACTTCACGTGGGCATTTGACTGTGAGGTTATCGCTGCGGCCCTTTTGCAGATATTCTTCAACCTGGCGCAAAACACCCAAGCCACAAGATGGAATGGAACGCACAATGCCGCGGCCTTCACAATGTGGGCAAGGTTTGAACGAGCCTTCCAAAAGCCCCGGACGCAAACGTTGGCGCGACATTTCAAGCAAACCAAAATGTGAAATGCGGCCCACTTGAATGCGCGCACGATCATTTTTCAGCGCTTCTTTCATGCGCCGTTCAACCGCGCGATTGTTGCGGTTTTCTTCCATGTCGATAAAATCGATCACAACAAGGCCTGCCAAATCGCGCAGGCGCAATTGGCGGGCAATTTCGTCGCAAGCTTCTAAGTTGGTTTTGCTGGCCGTATCTTCAATATTGTGTTCACGCGTGGCTTTGCCAGAGTTGATGTCGATAGACACCAAAGCTTCGGTTTGGTTGATCACAATATAACCGCCCGATGGCAAAGTGACCGTTGGTGAGAACAACGCGTCCAAATGGGTTTCAACTTGATAGCGTTGGAACAGCGGTTTTGAATCTTTATATTGCTTCACATTTTTGGCATGTGAAGGCATCAACATTTTCATAAAGTCTTTGGCGTCGCGGTAAGCGGCCTCGCCATCAACCACAACTTCTTCAACGTCTTTAGTGTAAAGATCGCGGATGGAGCGTTTAATCAAATTGCCTTCTTCATAAACCAATGAAGGCGCTTGCGATTTGAGCGTAAGTTCACGCACACTTTCCCACAGGCGCATCAGATAATCAAAATCGCGCTTAATTTCAGGCCGTGTGCGTTGGGCACCAGCTGTGCGCACTATAACGCCCATGCCCTTTGGCACCTCAACGTCTTTGGCCACTTCCTTCAAACGCCTGCGATCACCTGCATCTGTAATTTTGCGTGAAATGCCACCGCCGCGCGCGGTGTTTGGCATCAACACACAATACCGGCCAGCCAGTGACATATAGGTTGTGAGTGCAGCGCCCTTGTTGCCGCGTTCTTCTTTAACAACTTGCACCAACAAAATTTGGCGGCGTTTAATCACTTCTTGAATTTTATAATGGCGCTTGCGCGGAGCACGGCTGCGTTGGCGCTGTGGAAGTTCTTCCATCGCATCTTCTTCGCCAATGGTTTCAACCTTGTGGCTTTCAGCGTCGCCGCCCACTTCTTCAAATTCACCCGAGGGGGCTGATTCTGGCGCGTGATGATCTTCATCAACAGCCACCGGATCAGAAGAATGTGCAGGCTCAGGCTCTGCTTCGAGCGGCATTGCGTGTTGGTGTGTTTCGCCCTCAACATGCTCGTGGGCATGGTCAGGTTCTGGCTCATGGTCATGATGTTCATGGCCGCCATTTTCGGTTTCGGTTTGCTCGGCAACAGCGGCAACTTCAACGGGCTCTTCGTCATCGTCTTGATCTTCTGCATCTTCCGCTTCTTGTTCGGCGATGAGCGCTTGTCGATCTGCGATGGGAATTTGATAGTAATCGGGGTGAATTTCGGCAAAAGCCAAAAAGCCATGGCGGTTGCCGCCATATTCTACAAAAGCTGCTTGAAGTGATGGTTCAACGCGCGTCACTTTGGCCAGATAGATATTGCCTTTTAGCGGCTTCTTAGAGGCGCTCTCAAAATCAAATTCTTCTAACTTAGTGCCACGTGCAACGACTACGCGGGTTTCTTCTGGCTGACTTGCGTCGATCAGCATTTTCGTGCCCATAATGGGTATTCCTTTGAGCAACAGGCGGGCCCATCAATCTCTCTTCTCCATCCGGAGCCGGAAAAGCAAAGACAAGGGCAGGCCTATTGGCGATTGGGGACGTGCAAGAATCTGGCTTTGTTATGCCTGCGCGACGCAATGCCTGCCCCTGAAGGGCGGCGAAAAATGCAATCTGCGTTCGAACTTGTAACACGTCGAAGTTGACCTTTGCCCCCATAGCAGAGGGCGGTTAAATACTGTCTGGATCACCAGACTTACATGATCTTTTACAAGACCCTAGAAAACGCAACCACTCAAGCGGGCAAAAGGCCCGGACGCTCAACGGTTACGAAACTCACGTCGCAGCAATCTCACTTTTTTGTAATGAGTCTGCCTGCGTACCTACCCTTTGTAGGCATTGCCTGCCCACTTTGCAAGCAAGTCCTGCCCAGCATGGTGAAAAGATACTAACGCTTAACCACAACTGGCTAGTGTGGCGACAACTCAAACTCTGCGTAAGTTGATTTTATCTCATGGTTACAATGATTAAGCAGTGCATAGCCAGTGTTTTTATGGCCACGGCGGTTTTAGCATCGCCTTTACAAGCCGCACCGCTGGTTCACATGACCAACGCTGCCATTACCAGCGATAACGGACACACCAAATTTGAAGCAGATTTAACCAAGGCCATCGGCTTTAGCGTGACTGCACAAACCAACCCCAACCGCGTGATTATTGAAATGCCAAGGGTTGAGTTTGATTTGCCCGCAGGCGCGGGCCATGATGTGGCCGGTGTCATCAGCGCTTTTCGCTATGGCGTGGTTGATAAACGCAAATCTCGCATTGTTATTGAAACTAAAAAGCCAGTGGTCATTAATGTGTCGTCGATCAAAGCAGGCCATGGCGGCCAGCCCAACCACATGATGGTGGATTTTATTGAAACTTCCCAAGAAGGCTATGCTGATACTTTAGCCCGCGATAATGGTGATGCCCCACCAGTTGAAACTGCGGCCTTGACACCCGCTGGCGAGGGTTCGGGCGCAGAAGTTCATAAAATGGTGATTGCCCTTGATCCAGGCCATGGTGGCCAAGATCCCGGCGCATCTAGCCAATCTGATGTTCAGGAAAAAGACGTGGTCTTGGCCTATGCATTGGCGTTGAAACAAGCGCTGCTCAGCACTGGACGCTATGATGTTGTGATGACGCGTGAGGGCGATAAATTTGTGCGCTTGCAAGACCGGGTGAAATTGGCACGCGATAAAAAGGCCGATCTGTTCATTGCCATTCATGCCGACACATTAGATGACCCAGATGTTCGCGGAACCACAGTTTATACAGTATCTGACAAAGCCTCAGACGCCGAGGCCGGCGCACTGGCCCAAAAAGAAAACCGGGCAGACGTGATAGCGGGCATGGATTTGGGCAAACAGACCGATGAAGTTTCCAATGTGCTGATTAACTTGGCGCAGCGCGAATCCAAAAACCAAGCCATGTTCTTTGCCAAAAAAGCCATTTCTGAAATCAAACCAATCACCGAAATGACCAGCAAACCCATTCGTTCGGCCGGCTTTGTTGTTCTCAAAGCCCCTGATGTTCCATCAGTTTTGGTCGAGCTTGGCTATTTATCTAATCAAAAAGACGTTGCCATGTTGGTATCTCCTGAATGGCGCCATAAAATGGCTTTGGCTATGACCAAATCCATTGATGCTTATTTCAATCCGGTTTTATCGGCATCTCTCAAGTAGTTGGTTGGCAATTTATGAAGTTGCGAATGAATACAACCAGAAGGCTATTTAAGAAAACAGTTCAACCAAAACTCTAGATTTTAATGGTTTGGCCTTGTTATTTCCGGGTAGTGTATCAGTTTGAAATTAGAAACTTTTGACAGCCTATCGCATCCCATTTCATTTTCCTATATGCTTAGCGGAAAGCATGAGGGAGTAAGATAATGAAAGTTGCGATTAAGAGTTTTGACGTCGAGATGGAAGTCAAAACCAATGGCATTGAATTTCAAGTAAAGGATAACGATGGAAGCCTTAAGGGGGATTGTTATCTGACTAAAACGGGTTTGATATGGTGTGAAGGGCAGACAACACGCCCAAGGGGCAAAAAGGTTTCATGGAATAAATTCATTGAGTGGATGAATGCTGAGAATGCCTAAAGGCCCCAAAGGTGAAAAACGCCCCGCTGACGTGATCGGCAATGCCGTGAAGGTTATGCGAGTTGCTACGGGTGAAGAGTCTGACGCCGCACCTGATGATGGCAAGAATAAAGCTGCTCAGGAATTGGGTAGGCTTGGCGGCGCTGCTAGGGCAAAAGCTATGCCAGCAAAGCGCCGCAAAGAGATAGCAAAGAAAGCCGCAAAGGCTAGGTGGACTTAATTTTCTTAGGCAATCCCCCATCAAATGGCAGCATCGGAATATCGTCAAATTTTGGATAGACAATATCCATCTTCTGCCAGAAGTCGATCTTGTCAGTTGAAAGACGACCAATGGCTTTTATACCCTCCAACACTTCTCCAAGTCGTTTTTTCCCCTCTTCTGGTGTGAGGTATTGCGTTAGCTTTTCTGTTGGCCGCCCATTCGCATTACGCTTCACCTTGCTATGCAAAGCCCCTCGAATGCCGGGGGCTAAGCGATCATAGATATTATTAGTCCAATGCCCCAAAACCATTGGACGTGCAGAATTCTCCGGATCGAACGGCCAACCATTCAGGCGAAAAATGATTCTATAAAACTCAGCATCAAACATTTTTACATAGGTGAGTTTTTCTGGGCTTAAATATTGTTCCAGAAGTTTGAGAATAATGTCACGCTTTTTGGCGTCACCAAACCCTGTTGCCTCATCGATCAAATCCTCAATAGCTTTGTTGCTCAGAGCTTTTAGCAAAGCCCTGCAAGCCTCTCCAATATGCTTCTGCTTTTGCGTTAGTTTCCCAGCAGTCATGGCATCTTGGTAAACCCAACACACGTTAGGCAACAAAGTGGCGGCATATCCAAAGGCTTTCCCTTGATAGCCAGGGCCTCTCAACGGGACAAATTCCAAAGATCTTGTCGATGCTATTAAATCTTGTGAAATGAATGGCTTAAGGTTTGCCGCACGCAAAAAAGCAGCGTTTCCGTCGATAGAGGCCCCTTCACCTCCTTTTGCCTTTCCAGCGCGACCGATTGCGGTTAAAAAACCTTCTTGTGTGAACACGCGGGTATTTTTATCATCATCCAGAACCGCGCAAGCAAGCCTTGCATCACCAATCTGCACAATCCCTTCTGCAACAGCTTTTGGTAATTGTTTGCCATGCCGCGCCAACGCAGCGGTTCGTGCAATAGCGCTACGCGCTTCTTGAGTGAGAGAATTGGCGCGGGCCAGCCCGCCAAGGGATTGCTTACCAGACATTCGTAACTCCTGCTTGCTAGAATCAACAAGCAAGCATTATGCTTGCTACATAAAATTAGCAAGCAGGATTTTAAATGGCGAATTTTCTTGACGATAAGCATAAAAGTTCATATATTACAAACATGAACAAATTATCCGTCAAAGCCCGCGCCCAAATGCTCAATATGCTGTGTGAAGGTTCGTCTATGCGCTCGGTTTCGCGCCTTGCCGATGTGTCAATCAACACAGTGGCAAAGCTCTTGATCGACGCTGGCAAGTTCTGTGCAGCGTTCCATGACGAAAAGGTTGTTGAGGTGAAAGCATCTCGCATTCAGTGCGATGAAATTTGGTCGTTTGTTGCGGCCAAAGCTAAGAATGTTGCTTCTATGAAAGCAACCGTCGAAGGCGCTGGCGACGTCTGGACGTGGACTGCAATAGATGCCGACTCAAAACTTATTGTCTCGTGGTTGGTTGGCGGGCGCGATGGTGAATATGCCATGGCTTTTATGGATGATGTGCGTTCACGCCTTGCCAATCGGGTTCAACTCACAACGGACGGTCACAAGGCTTATTTGCAAGCTGTAGAGGGTGCCTTTGGTGATGATGTGGATTATGCAATCTTGCACAAGGTCTATGGCAACACACCCGAAAGCGCTAAGGGCAAGTATTCACCAGCCGAATGCATTGGTACACAAAAGCACCGTATCACTGGCGAGCCTGAAATGAAGCACGTTTCGACAAGCTTCATTGAACGTTCAAATCTCACAATGCGGATGCACAATCGGCGCTTCACTCGCCTAACAAACGCCTTCAGCAAGAAATTTGAAAGCCATGTTCACATGATTGCGATCTGGACTGTCTGGTATAACTGGGTTCGCATTCACAAGAGCTTGCGCGTTACCCCTGCTATGCAAGCTGGATTGACAGACAAGCTTTGCAGCTTTGAAGAGATTGTTGAAGCCATGGATTTAGTTGCGCCAAAGGCTGGACGGCCTAAGATTTACAAAAAGCGCGATCAAGAGATTTCAAACTGATACACTACCTATTTCCGAATTCTCTTGCCCTCGAAGCCAATGAACTATACTGAAAAGTAATGCGGGGGCATCAATTCGTGGGATTCGAGCGATGCTAAATCTATTTTCTAAAACCACATTATTTGCATCGGTGGCCGTTGGCGCACTGGTTTTAACGGCCAACGCAGGTTTGGCTAAAGATCCCGTGGCAGCGGGCGCTGGCTTTAGGCCTTACGTCAGCCTTTTCAGCGGCGTTAGTATTCCTTCAAAATTATACGCTCATGAAATTGGTGGCAATTCACTAGATTATAATTTCGATTTGAATACGGGTTATATTCTTGGCCTCAATGCCGGTGTTCATGTGACAGATCAACTGCGCGCGGAAATTGAATTGTCGCGTGCTTCGTATCAGTCGGCTGGCGTGGGCTTTGATACAGCTGATGGAACTTTCAACGGCGTTCACGGTGGAATTAGGGCCACCTATTTGCTGGCAAACGCGTGGTTAGATATGCCAACTCATTCTGTGATCACACCTTATTTGGGTGGCGGCGTAGGTATTGGCTGGATTGGTGGCGATTTACACAACTGCTCAAATTGTTCATTTGGTGTTGGCTCTGAAGCGTCTGCTGGTTTTGCTTTCCAAGTTGGCCTTGGTGTTCGTGCCGATCTTTCTGAGCATGTGTCGTTAGATATCGGATATCGATTTAAAGATATAATGGGTGCCACTTCGAACAACACCCAGACCAACACCTCAGGATATGATCATCTGAATTTGGCATCCCACAATGTGCAAATCGGCCTGACGTATAATTTCTAACGCGAAAAGAGTTTGGCGTTAATCAATCAGCCGCTCATTCCAAAGATATTTGCCGCTTGGTGCATTTGGCAATTCGGTAACTGGAACCAAAATCACTTTGAAGTGTGGTGAGATTTCACGATCCACCATGCTTTGAATTGCGTCTTGGTTTACAACCAAGTCCGGCGTCTTTTCAATATAGCGAAACTCGATGTCTGTCTTGGTTGTTTGCACAAGCTTAAATCTCTTAATGCCCATGTCATGCAAGGTTTTGGGGTCGAGAACTGCCATAACTCGTTCGCCTGATGGCAGTTTGAACATCATGCGCTCTCGTCCAAAAACGCGCGCGAAAGACATGCGCCCCGCCTGGCATGCTGACGTTGTGGTAAACTTCACCATGTCGCCCAAATCGTAACGCAACAGCGGCATTGATGGATTGTTGAACACGGTTATCACCACGCGGCCCAATTCACCTTCTGCCGCAGGTTCATTATCATCGCGCAAAACTTCAACAAATACGTTGCGTTCTGCGATGTGATAAAAGCCACACTTGGCACAGTTAACCGCAATCAGCCCGGTTTCCACTGCGCCATAGGCGTCTACAATTCGGCATTGGGGCAAGGCTTTTATTTTGGCAAACAATTCGTCTGGCACAGCCTCGGCGTTGGATTGCAGCAGGCTCAAGAAACTGAAATCAACGTCCCTGTCCAATATTGCTGCCAACATGCTGGGGCGGGCTGAAACCAAGCTGGGACGAGTTTTTTCAACCAGCGCCGAAATCTGTTCAGCCGATCTGGTGTAGATGTTATGTGAAACAGCGTTGTTCGCAACCGGAACAGACTCAATTGTTCCCATTGGATGATGATCATCGGGCATCTTGTACGCAACACGCACTTTATGATCAGCCAGTTTCCAATCTTTGAAAAGCCTCTCGTTTTCAGCGGCGTTAATTGCAAAATGGCTTTCAGATTTAAAAACCCGCATGGGCTCGCCTGTCGAACCCGATGTGGTTTTTTCAATCACCCGACCAGCCTGTGGTGGATCGAAAGTTGAGCGAAACAACTGCGGCGCATTTTGCACAGCCGATTTTTTGGTAATGGGCACATCTCGCAAACGCAGTGGCAATCCGGCCAATAAATTCTTGGCCCAATCGAACTCTTGATAATAAGGAGAATAGGTGGCCGCAAACTTCATGAATCCAAGCACATGCGGCGGCGTTATAGTCCAAAGTGAATTCAAGCAACCAATCTCCGTTTTCAATCCAATCGCATCAAACCAAACGATGAAAGAAAGGGTCCATCGCTTCGCCACAATTGCCGCCCAAGCATGCCACTGATTTAAGATTTGGTTAAGCGTTGAATCATGCTAGGTGCGTGGTTCATTGTTGGTTTGAAAAGGGTGGCATGCTTCGGTTTTTGAGTTGGTTATTTGGTGTGGTCTTTATGGTTGTGCTTGGCCTATCTGCGGCAGCGCTTTACGTAATCTATGATGTATCCAAAGACCTTCCCGATTACAAACAATTAGCGTCTTGGGAACCACCCGTTATGACGCGTATGCACGCCGCTGATGGCTCTTTGCTGGCAGAATATGCTGAGGAACGCAGGCTTTATGTGCCTGTCAATTTGATCCCGGCGCGTGTGATCAACGCCTATGTTTCAGCAGAAGACAAAAACTTTTATACCCATGCCGGCCTTGATTGGCGGGGCATCGGCAAAGCAGTTTTGCGCTTTGTGCAAGTTAAAATTACGGGCCATGGTCAAATCGTGGGCGCTTCCACCATCACCCAACAAGTGGCCAAAAACTTTTTGCTGTCGAATGAACGCACGTGGTCGCGCAAGTTGAAAGAAGCACTTGTTGTTCAGCGCATCGAGGCATCATTCAGCAAAGACCAGATCATGGAGCTTTATCTCAATGATATTTTTCTGGGCTTCAACTCTTATGGTGTGGCCGCAGCATCTATCAACTATTTTGGAAAGTCGCTGGATGAGTTGACGATTGAGGAGGCGGCTTATCTTGCGGCCCTTCCCAAAGGCCCGAAGAATTATAACCCCTTCACCAATTACGAGCGTGCTGTAGAGCGGCGCAATTATGTGCTGACGCAAATGTTTGACAATGGTTACATCAAGCAAGACGAGCTGACGGTGGCTTTGGCAAAACCTTTAAAAGTAAATCCGCGGCCATTTGGGGCGCAGCTTTTTTCGGCTGAGTCGTTTGCTGAAGAGGCGCGCCGCGAACTGGTTGTC
>JAYUHQ010000280.1:0-9751 GCA_043766895.1 Aestuariivirga sp. | reverse complement strand
TAGCTGACGCCAATCTGACGGATAGATGATTTTTATCTGACGGATCAAATAGACTAGATATAATTCCGCGACGGATCGCCGGGGACAGCCGAGACGCCTGATCTGTAACGGCTGAGGGGTCTGAGGGTCCGTTCCGGACAACACTCGAACCAACAACTGGCTCCCTGAGCTGGACTCGAACCAGCGACCATTCGATTAACAGTCGAATGCTCTACCAACTGAGCTATCAGGGAATGTCGAGGCGGCTATAGCGATGGATGCCGCCCCTGTGAAGTGTTTTTTTTAGACACGTGGTTTTTGTCTGATTTTAGTCTTTGGAGGCCTCGTCCGGAATCGAACCGGAATACAAGGATTTGCAGTCCTCTGCGTAACCACTCCGCCACGAGGCCTCATAGCGGCGCTCTATAGTGTAAGGTTTTGGGTTAGACAACAGGCTTATTATTGAATGTCGCCCAACCCATAAGCGTGTGGAAAACACCACAGTTGGTTAAATATTTGTTTACCATCTTGGAAAATTGGTGTCGTTTGTTTGCATTCTCGTCATAACCCCCCTATATCAGATTGGAATAGGGGTAGCGGAATCACAGTATTTGATTGCGCACGATTTCTCCGGGGCGGCTCAGATATAATTTCGAAGGATTGCAGGCGTGGGTTCAACTATTCGTTTTAAAACTGTTCTTTTGTCGGCTGTTGTGGTGGCAAGCTTTTCAGGATCAGTACGTGCAGAAACATTAGCCGAAGCATTGATTGCGGCTTATCGTGAAAACCCTACTTTGGATGCTGCGCGCGCGTCTTTGCGGGCAACCGATGAACAAGTGCCGCAAGCACTTTCTGGCTGGCGGCCAACGATTACGGCGCAAGGTTCTGCCACACATGTGATTGATGACAAGGATTCCACCAACAATACCCTAGTCAATGACCATATTTATACGGCGACCAACAATGCTGATTATAACATTACACTGTCACAGCCACTCTTTCGCGGGTTCAAAACCGTTGAGGGAACCGCCGTTGCTGAAGCCACTGTAAGGTCTGGCCGGCAACAACTTTTGGCCACTGAACAATCAGTTTTATTTAGTGCCGCCCAAGCATACATCGACACGTTGCGTGATCGCCGTATTCTCGAATTGCGCCAAAGCAACGTCAAAATTTTGCAGGGCCAATTGCACGCCACTAACGAGCGGTTTAAGGCTGGCGAATTGACAAAAACAGATGTGGCCCAAGCCCAAGCCAGTGTGGCTGGGGCGCAGGCAGCGTTGGCCACTGCTGTTGCTGCTGTGCGCGCTGATGAAGCATCCTATCAACAATTCATCGGCCATAAGCCCGGCAAACTTGCTGCGGCCCCCTTGGCCAAAGCGCCGGTAAATCTTGATACATCATTGCAAATTGCGCACCAAACCAATCCAAACATTTTGGCTGCGGCCCAGAATATTGATATCGCTGAACATACAGTCAATGTTGTCTATGGCGATTTGCTGCCGTCAGCTTCGCTGAATGGCAAATTTGATTCGAGCCACAACTTGTCAGGTACAACTGGGTTTAATGTTGCGCCACTTTCAGACCAATCTTTCACAGTTCAGGGCCTTGTCACTGTGCCTTTGTATGAAGGCGGGTTTACGTATTCACGCGTTCGGCAGGCCAAAGAAAATGCTAGCCAATCAAAGCTAAAAGCGATCGATGCGGTGCGCACGGTTCGCCAAGGTGTTGCCAGTGCATGGGCGCGATTGGTCGCGGCGCGTGAAAGTGTTGCTGCAGATTTGACCCAGCTTTCAGCGTCGCAACTTGCGCTCAATGGTGTGCGCCAAGAATATGCAGTGGGTTCGCGTTCAACAATCGACATTCTGAATGCTGAAGCACTTTTGCTCAATGCCCAAATCGCGTTGGTGTCTGCCCAGCATGATCAATTGCTTGGCTCTTACCAGTTGCAGGCAGCAATTGGCCATTTAACTGCACAGCATTTGCGGTTGGGCCCGCTGTATGACCCCACAGAACATTATCATGATGTGCGCAACAAGTGGTTTGGCCTTTCTGCTGAATAATTGAATCGGTGGAATAGTGTTAGCGCTTATCGACATCACGAAATGCTTCCACTAGACTAGCACAGAGGGGGCAGGGAGGTCCTGGCCCTGATTGCTTTGTAAACTTGGTAAGATTTGTGGCTTTTGAACCCCGCGTAGAAGACCTTTTGGCGACGATCAGGCTTGCTATCGATAGCGATATCAATGAGCTTGATCGCAATTTGCCCAATGGCACGGCGTCTCAGTCTGCCGGATTGCTCACACGTGGTTCCATCAGGGAAATGCGCGTGAGTTATGATCAACCCACAGCGAATGTCAGTGAAAGTATAGCCTCGTTGCGCGACCGGGTTGGCCGGCAGAAGATTGAAAACAAAGTTTCGGTACAAAATACAATTGCCCCACCTAAGCCCGCCGTTCGTGCCAACCTGAAACCTGATGGCATTGGCAGCATACTATCTGGAGAATCGCTGCGGCCCCCGCGCGTTCAACCCCCGATGCTTCGGGCAAGTTATATCGATGATGAGCCATTGCCTGAACCGGCCTATGAACCTGCACCCCTTGAAAACACTTGGGTGGAACAGGCGCCAGACGCTTATTATGAACCGCAGGCTTATCAGCCACAGGCTTTAATGTCGCCGCAAGCGTCCTATAACGCGCAAAGCTCTTTTCAGGCTTTAACTGACACAATTATGGCGCGTGCATTGGGCGACAGCGATATTGAAGGCATGACGCGTGATATGCTTCGCCCCATGCTGAAAAGCTGGCTTGATGATAATCTGCCGCCACTGGTTGAAAAGCTGGTGCGCGAAGAGATTGAACGCGTGGCCCGCCGCGGGCGGTAAACCCGTTGCGAACGGCCGCTAAGTCGTGTTTAAGCGGGCAAATTCATTTACATAAAGAATCTTGCCATGTCCCTCGATACAAAATTCAACCCCACTGAAATCGAATCGCGTCTGTATGAAGCGTGGGAAACGGGCGGATACTTCAAACCGGGCCGCAAGCCCAAGGCCAAACCTTTCACGGTTGTCATCCCGCCACCAAACGTGACGGGATCACTGCATATGGGCCATGCGCTCAACAACACCATTCAAGATATTTCAGTGCGTTTTGAACGCATGCGTGGGCGCGATGTGTTGTGGCAACCGGGCACAGACCATGCGGGCATTGCCACGCAGATTGTGGTTGAACGTTTATTGGCCAAGGAAAATAAAACAGATCGCAAAGCCATGGGCCGCGAAGCGTTTTTAAAACGCGTGTGGGAATGGAAGGCAGAATCTGGCGGCATCATCACGCAACAATTGCGCAGGCTTGGCGCATCATGTGATTGGAGCCGCGAACGCTTCACCATGGATGAAGGCCTTTCAGCCGCAGTGCGCAAGGTTTTCGTGCAACTTTATAAAGAAGGCCTGATTTATAAAGACAGCCGCTTGGTGAATTGGGATCCGGTTCTGGAAACCGCCATCAGCGATTTGGAAGTTGAAACCCGAGACACCAAGGGCGCGATGTGGAGCTTCGCTTATCCTCTGGCCGATGGGCCGGTTGATGGCATTTCGGAAATTGTCATTTCAACAACACGGCCCGAAACAATGTTGGGTGATGGTGCGGTGGCGGTTCACCCATCAGATGAGCGCTATAAAAATCTGATCGGCAAAATGGTGCGCTTGCCCATTGCTGAACGGCTTATTCCCATTATCGCTGATGAATATCCTGATCCTGAATTTGGCACAGGCGCTGTGAAAATTACCGGCGCTCATGATGAAAACGATTTTCAGGTGGCCAAGCGCCACAACATTCCATTGATTGTTTTGATGGATAAAAAAGCGCGGATGATCGCCACGCCTGAAAATCATGTGCCTGAACGATTCAACGGCGTTGACCGTTACAAAGCCCGCGAGATGATTTTGGAAGAAATCGAAGCCCTTGGTTTTTATCGCGGCAAGGAAGAGCGGATGATTCCGCAACCTTACGGTGATCGCTCAAACGTTGTGATTGAGCCGATGCTCACTGAACAATGGTATGTAAATGCCGCTGAACTGGCCAAGCCCGCCATCGCCGCGGTAGAGCAGGGCAAGACAAAATTCGTGCCCGCCAATTGGGATAAAACTTATTTCGAATGGATGCGCAACATTCAGCCATGGTGCATTTCGCGCCAGCTGTGGTGGGGCCACCAAATTCCGGCGTGGTATGGTTCGGATGGTAAAATCTATGTTGAGGAAACTGAAGCAGAAGCTGTGAAAGCAGCAGGCACAGGTGTTACGTTAATACGCGATGAAGATGTTCTCGACACATGGTTCTCATCTGCCCTCTGGCCGTTTTCCACTTTGGGCTGGCCGGAGCAGACGCCGATTTTGGCCAAGCATTACCCAACAGATATTCTTGTCTCGGGTTTTGACATCATTTTCTTTTGGGTGGCCCGCATGATGATGATGGGCCTGCACTTTACGAAAGAAGTGCCGTTTCACACGGTTTATATGCATGGCTTGGTTCTTGATGAGAAGGGCCAGAAAATGTCCAAGGTCAAAGGCAATGGCATTGACCCCTTGGAGATGATCAATGAATTTGGCGCTGATGCTTTGCGTTTCACGCTGGCCTCGCAAGCCACCCAAGGCCGCGATATTCGTTTTGCCAAGGCGCGGGTTGAAGGCTACCGCAATTTTGCAACCAAGCTGTGGAACGCTGCCCGTTTTGCTGAAATGAATGGCGTTGTGCGTGATGAAAATTTTGATCCGTTGGCGGCGCGCGTTACAGTTAATCGTTGGATTGCCGGCGAGGCCGCCCGCGCCCGCAACGTGGTAACCACGGCCATTGAAGACCAGAAATATAATGAGGCGGCCACCGCACTTTATCAATTTGCATGGAATGTTTATTGCGATTGGTATGTCGAGTTAATCAAACCGATTTTGACGGGCACAGACGAAATTGCCAAGGCCGAAACACGTGCCTGTGCTGCTTGGGCCTTTGAACAAATTTTGCATTTGCTTCACCCCATCATGCCTTTCATCACAGAAGAATTGTGGGGCAAAACGGCTGCAAGGTCGAACATGTTGATCGACGCAAGCTGGCCAACTTATGAAGGCTTGGGCGATGCAAAAGCCGACCAAGAAATGGCGTGGGTGATCAAGCTTATTTCCGAAGTGCGTTCGGTTCGCGCTGAAATGAACGTGAATGCGGGTGCAAAAATCCCGTGCGTGATCGTCGGCGCTGGCCAAGAAGCGCGGCGCAGAGCTGCTGCGTGGGAAGCCGAGATTATGCGGCTTGCACGGTTGTCATCGTTGACGTTTGAAGAAGCTGTGCCCGCGCAATCGGCACAAATTGCACTTGACGAAGCCACCGTGGCCTTGCCGCTTGAAGGCATGATCGACTTTACCGCCGAACGCGCAAGGCTGAACAAAGAACTCGAAAAAATTGCCAAAGATATGGCAGGCATCGATGGGCGCTTGAACAATCCCGCCTTCGTAGCAAAAGCCCCGCCGGAAGTGTTGGTGGAAAGCCGCGAATTGAAAGCGCAGTTGGAAGAAAAGAAGGCGAAAGTTGGCGAGGCGTTGAAGAGGTTGGGGTGAGCCCCCTCAGCCCTTCGGGCAGCTCCCCCAGCAAGCTTGGGGAGCACGGGGCAGTGAGATTGGGTGCTTAAACTTCGCGCTCACCCAACTTGTTGGGGGAGCTGTCCGAAGGACTGAGGGGGTTCTTTCGCTTGAACACACTCACGCGATCATCGAGAAGTTTCAAAATCCCATCGAGCGATTCCGTGAGATTGCGATAGACATCCATGTTGTCGATGCGGTGCACACAGTAGCCTTGGGTTTCCAAATATTCTGTACGTTTTAAATCATACTTCACTTCATCATCTGAACTATGCGTTGCACCATCCACTTCGATCACAAACGCTTTTTCGCGGCAAAGAAAGTCGACAATATAGTTGCCAATTTGCGCCTGCCGCATAAACTTGTGGCCGCCCAAGTTGCGTTTGCGCAATGCGCCCCAAAGTTTTACTTCGGCAGGTGTTTGGTTTTTGCGAAGGTTGCGGGCGTTTTGGAAGATGTTTGTCATTGTGCTTTTCAAGCTTTTTACGGTGACAACGTCAAACGGCCCCCTCAGTCCTTCGGACAGCTCCCCCAACAAGTTGGGGGAGCGTGATAAGGAGCTGCCCTGAGGATTAGATGAGCTTACCCCTCAACCCCAACAATAAATAACACCGCAAAATCCTGCGCGTCACAGCCGCTTACCAACGGCATTTTGTCGCCGGGTGGAACGGGGAAGCGGTTTGGGTCTACCATGCCTGGTGTGCAGGCTTTGCTGCCCGCGCTTGCGGTATAGCGCGCGGCGCGGCAGCGTAGGTGAGTTACATCATAAAGCGATGCACCATCGGCCAATTCCCACGGTTGGTTGCCCTTGGCGTCTTTGGGCAAAATTGTGAGAACGGTTTCAACTTGGCGATCTCCGGTCACAACGTATCGCCCTGCGGGAACCGAGGGTGCGGGCTGTTCCATAATCAGCCCATGTTCTTCAAGCCACCAGCTTTTAGGATCAAACTTCCACTGCGCGGGGGCAATGCCGTCGGTTGCCAAGTCGTTGTATTTTTCAAGCCGCACACCGCGTGGGCCGGGGTCAACCGTCCACAAGCCCCAATTTTCAGCGCCTGTGCCACTTTTGGCCGAGGGATCACCCAAGGCCGCGAGAAACTGCGTGGAAATGGGTTTGAAGTTGGCGGCATTGAATGCGCGCGCGGGCGATGCCAATGCCACGGTTCCAAGTGCCAAAAAGTGTCTGCGTTTCATGATGTGCTCCATTGTTGTTTACGGCATCAAAGCGCTGGTGGATTATAAAAGCAAAAAGGCCAGAGTTTCCTCTGGCCTTTCTTATATTCCAAACAGCGCCGATTAGCAGCTGTAATACATGTCGAATTCCACGGGATGTGGCGTCATGCGATAACGGTCTTGCTCTTCTTGCTTCAGCTCGATGTAGCTTTCGATCTGGTCTTTGCTGAACACGCCGCCCTTGGTGAGGAATTCGTGATCAGCTTTCAAGCTGTCTAAGGCTTCCTGCAAGCTGCCGCACACGGTTGGCACTTTGGCCAATTCTGCGGGTGGCAGGTCATACAGGTTCTTGTCCATTGCTGGGCCTGGGTGAATTTTGTTGTTGATGCCATCAAGGCCCGCCATCAAAATTGCTGAGAAGCAGAAATAGGGGTTTGCTGTTGGATCAGGGAAGCGCACCTCAACACGCTTGGCTTTCGGGTTCGAGGTGAATGGAATGCGGCATGAGGCAGAACGATTGCGTGAAGAATAGGCCAACAACACCGGTGCTTCATAGCCCGGCACCAAACGCTTGTAAGAGTTGGTTGAAGGGTTGGTGAAAGCGTTCAATGCCTTGGCATGTTTAATCACGCCGCCAATGAAATAAAGGCACAGTTCTGAAAGGTCAGCATATTCTTTGCCGGCCATCATGGGTTTGCCTTCTTTCCAGATCGAGAAATGGCAATGCATGCCCGAGCCGTTATCGCCCATCACAGGCTTTGGCATGAAGGTTGCGGTTTTGCCATAAGCGTGGGCCACGTTGTGGATCACATATTTATAGATTTGCATGTGATCGGCAGCGATTGTCAAAGGTTGGAACTTGGTGCCAAGCTCGTGTTGCGAAGAGGCCACTTCATGGTGGTGTTTTTCAACAGCCAAGCCCATTTCGCCCATCACAGAAAGCATTTCGCCGCGCATATCTTGTGCGCTGTCCATCGGGTTCATTGGGAAATAGCCGCCCTTGGTGCGCATGCGGTGGCCCATGTTGCCGCCTTCATAATCACGGTCTGAGTTCTTGGGCAATTCAATGCCATCAAGTTCAAAACCGGTTTTGTAAGGGCTGGTTGAGAATTTCACATCATCAAAAATGAAGAATTCGGCTTCAGGACCAACAAAAATCGTGTCACCCAGTTTGGTGGATTTCAAATAGGCTTCGGCGCGTTTGGCAATCATGCGCGGGTCACGCGCATAGCCTTCGCCTGTGCCTGGATCGATAATATCACAGAACACGGCCATGGTGGTTTGGGCATAGAAGGGGTCCATATGCACCGATGCTGCATCTGGCATCAAGATCATGTCGGATTCATTGATGGCCTTCCAGCCAGAGATGGAAGAGCCGTCAAACATCAGGCCTTCTGTCCATGCATCTTCATGCATTTGTGAAACATCCATGGTCAGATGTTGCATTTTTCCGCGCGGATCAGTGAAACGCAGATCGACGTATTTTACGTCCTTGTCCTTGATCATTTTCAAGGCGGCCGCAATGTTTGCTTTTTCAGTTGCCATGGATTCAGTCCTCTGTTTGGCTAAGTATAAGGGTTATTATTTTTATGATTAGAGCGCGTCGTTGCCAGACTCTCCGGTGCGGATGCGAATAGCTTGTTCAATTGTGGAAATAAAGATCTTCCCATCACCAATTCGGCCTGTGCGGGCCGCATTTTGGATGGCTTCCACAGCTTTGTTTACCAAATCATCAGGCACCACGATTTCAAGCTTAACTTTGGGCAGAAAGTCCACCACATATTCAGCACCGCGATAAAGTTCGGTGTGGCCTTTTTGGCGACCAAAGCCCTTGGCTTCAGTGACAGTGATGCCCTGAATGCCAACGGCTTGCAGCGCTTCTTTCACTTCATCAAGCTTGAATGGCTTAATGACGGCTTCGATTTTTTTCATGGATGAGCCTCTTGTTGGATATAAAGTGGGATGCAGGGCGTGTGCCAGTTAAGTGTTGCAATGAATACAATATGTTAGCACAGATTGGCGTTTATTTGCACAGTTTAAGTGCATAAAAATAACGCAGCAAGATTAAAATCTAAGCATGTGATGGTTTAGCCATTCACGGCGAATGGTTGAACC
This sequence comes from Aestuariivirga sp., assembly GCA_043766895.1. Classification (GTDB taxonomy): domain Bacteria; phylum Pseudomonadota; class Alphaproteobacteria; order Rhizobiales; family Aestuariivirgaceae; genus Aestuariivirga. The sequence continues at coordinate 864 of JAYUHQ010000280.1, read as the reverse complement.
GTCTTCCATTCTGCGATGGCGTCTTGTAGACAGCACAACATTCAGATTCTGAGGAGCGTACATCATGGCCAAAGCGGCACCTAAAAAACATAAAATCGCATTGCTTACTGCCGGTGGTTTGGCGCCGTGTTTATCGGCCGCTGTGGGCGGGCTGATCATAGAATATTCCAAAAAATTGCCAAAAGCGGAAATTATTGGCTATCGCAATGGCTATATGGGTTTGCTCAAAGGTTGGTCGGTTAAAGTAACGCCAGCGGTGCGCAAATCTGCGCCCACATTGTTAACGCATGGTGGTTCACCCATTGGCAACAGCCGCGTTAAGTTGACCAATGTGAAAGATTGTATCAAACGCGGGCTGGTGACAGAAGGTCAAAACCCTTTACATGTTGCAGCCGAGCAATTGGTGAAAGACGGCATTACCATTTTGCACACGATTGGCGGTGATGACACCAATACAACTGCGGCAGATTTGGCGGCCTATCTGGCTTCCAACAACTATAATCTTACCGTTGTTGGCCTGCCCAAAACAATTGATAATGATGTTATTCCGATCAAGCAAAGTTTGGGCGCAGTAACTGCGGCTGAGCAGGGCGCAATTTTCTTTGAAAATTCCATCAATGAACAATCAACCAACCCACGCATGTTGCTGATCCATGAAGTGATGGGCCGCAACTGTGGTTGGCTTACTGCGGCCACGTCTGAGGTTTATCGCAAGCGATTAAAGAAGCAAAAGTTTGTGCCCGATTTTAATTTGGCCATGGCGCATAAAGACATTGATGCGGTTTATATTCCCGAGCTTGCGATTGACCTTGAAGCTGAGGCCAAGCGCCTGAAAGCGGCAATGGATAAAAACGATTGCGTGAC